>JBMOEY010000094.1:0-5360 GCA_049314515.1 Microbacteriaceae bacterium | reverse complement strand
TTCGCACGCGAAGAGCGAAAATCAGGCGCGAGAAGATTCCCACGACGCCGCCGGGAATAAAGCGGACGACGAGAATGACAACGACGGCCTCGATAACGAGTGCGAGATTCGAAAAGTCATCGGAGAACTGGCGCACGTAGTACACGATGACGGCACCGATCAGCGGGCCGGAGAGAGTTCCGAGACCACCGATGACGCAGATGATAACCGCATCCAGGCTGAATTGCAGAGCAAATGCGGCATCGACGGTGATCGTGCCCTTTTGCAACGCGCCAAGTGAACCCATCAGACCCGTGAGGAGACCACTGAGCGCCCACACGGGAATGAGCGTGCGCACGCGTCGAACACCCAAGCTCGCAGCGCCCGTCTCGTCATCACGCAACGCAACGAGGCGAAGCCCGAGAGGTGACCGAACGAGCAAGAAAACTGCGATGAACGTCACCAACGCGAGGACGATTGCGTAAACGAATAGCGTGGGGATGCTGAGCATCGCGTATTTCGGAATCTGATAGCTCGCCGATGCCTTTGTGAAGTCCCAATTGATCATCCAGCCGTAAACGGCCAGCGTCATTCCGAGCGAACCGACGGCGAGGTACGGGCCGCGAAGTCGAAGCAAAGGGTAGGCAAGGAGCACGCCGATAAATGCTGACGCGAGCCCGGCGAGCAAAATTGTCGGAATCAAGGGAGTCTTAAACAGCGTGAGGATCACGGCCGTTGCGTATCCGCCCATACCAACGAAGATGGAGTGGCCCAGCGAGAACTGACCGCCGTAGCCGCCGACGAGGTTCCAGGCGAGAGCTAGCGTGACGAGCAAAAGTAGTTCGGTGAGCTGATTGGCAACACCCTTCGTTACAACGCTGGACATCGCGATGGCGATAACGGCCACAATGACCGCGACTCCAATAGGAACGACTGAGGGATTGCGCACAAGCCGCGCAAATGACGATGTCGAGCTGGTCATGCTCTCACCGCTTTCGTGAAGAGGCCGTTCGGTCGAACAATAAGAATGATGACCAGCACGCCGAAGACAACGAGGTCGCGATACTGCGGGCCGATGGTGACGGCGCCCACGCTTTCGACGAGACCGACGATAAGCCCGCCATAGATCGTGCCCGGCAGTGAGCCAAGACCACCAATCACGACGACGGTGAACGCGCGCAAGAGCCAACCCGTACCGGATGACGGTGCAATAGCAAACGACATGGCAACAAGAACGCCACCGATGGATGCGGTGGCTGCCGAGATGGCCATGACTCGCGCGTAGGTCTTCTTGACGTCAATACCGACTAACCCCGCCGCCTCGGCGTCGAGAGAAGCGGCCCGAACCTGGCGCCCAAAGGGGGTGCGCTTGAGCACGAAAGTGAGAATGATCACGATGGCAATACCGATCGCCGTGGCGATCAGCAGCGAAACGTTAATCGGTATGCCAAACAGGTTGAGCTGAGCCGTGGCATACGGTGCGGTCAACGATTTGGGGTCAGACGAGAAAACAAGAATCAGAATCGTCTGAATCGCCAGACCTACTCCAAACGCGGCCGTGATGGGGGCTTCTTCGCCCTGCGCCATCACGGGCGTGAAAATGTACCGCTGGATGGGGTAGGCCAGAAGGCCTACCACCAACGCAACGGGAATCGCCAACAGGAGCGGGTCGCCCCCGATGATCGATACAAGAATCGAAGTGAGGTACGCGCCGACAACCAGGAACTGGCCGTGGGCAAGGTTGACCAGACGCATGGTGCCAAACACCAGCGACAGGCCGAGCGCGGCAGTGGCGTAAAGCCCACCGAGCAAAAGTCCTTGAACTACGACATCCATGACACGTACCTCACTTATCGATTTTTAAGGGGTGATCTTTACTTCAGGCCAGGGACCGGAGCAATGATCGGGTTGGCGGCCGAACCGTCAGTGTTCGTCACCAGAATCTGGTCGTTTCCGATCCACTGGGTCTGAACGACGAGGATCGGCGACGAGTGGTCAGCACCGAACTTGACGTGTGAGGCGGGGTACGTCTTGTCCGTCTTGCCGATTGCCTCGTTGAGCGCAGCCGGGTCAGTCGAACCAGCGGCGGTCAAAGCGTCGAGAACGATCTGAGCCACGGTGTAACCACACACAATGGTTCCGAGGTCAGAGTTCACGCCACCAACGACATCCTTGTAGAGGTCAATGAATTCCTGCTCGCGGTCGAGGCCCATACCAGCTGCGAACCAGTTTGCGGCGAGCACGCCATCGGCGAGACCTTCGGTGATGGTCGGGAACCCACCGGTGTTACCGGCCTTTTCCATGAACATCAGCTGAGGGTCGTAGCCCTGCGTCTTCATTTCCTTGAGCAACGCGATGCCGTCCGGCGGAATGATCTGAGCCATGACGATGTCGGCGCCAGAAGCCTTGGCCTGAGCGACCTGGCTCGAGAAGTTGGTGTTACCCACGGGGAACTCGATTGCGTCGACAATCTCGTAACCGTACTTCTTGGCGTTTTCTGCCCACAGTGCGGCCTGGATGGGGCCGTCTTCTTCGGTGTCAGTGAAGAGAACAACCTTCTTGTTAGTTTCCACCGTGTCAGCAGCCTGGAACTGCGTCTGCGTCATCTGGGGCTCGTCAAAGACGAGATCCCATGAGTACTGGTAACCACCCTCGGGTGCGCCCGAAAGCCAGCCCTTGATGGGGGTGATCGAACTCACGAGCGGAACAGCCAGCTGCTCAGCGGCTGCCGACACCGGAATGGTGAGGGGCGGCGTTGCCGGTCCGAGCAGTGCAATAGCTCCGCTGTCGAGAACGAGCGACTTCGCCTGCTCTGCTGCAGTGTTGGGGTCGGAAGCGTTGTCCTGAACGACGAGCTCGATCTGGTGCTTGGTGCCACCGACGTCGAGACCTCCGGCTGCGTTGACCTCGTCGATTGCGGCCTGGTAGCCGGTCTGCAGCGAGGTACCGAACGCCTGAAGCGGACCGGTCAGGGGAAGGGTTGTACCAAGAGTGATGGTGTCACCCGTGCCGCCGCTTGCCGAACATCCGGCGAGCAGGAGGCTACTTGTGGCCACAATGGCGGCCACAGCCAACATGCGTTTCTTCACGAAAGTACTCCTTAGTTTTTTGTGCTGTGATACTGCGGATTGCAACTTCATTGAACGCCCAGGTAGGCGCCCTGAAGTTTCTCTTCGGTGATTTCGGACGGAGCGCCCGAGAACACCACTTCTCCTCGTCGCAGAACAAGAATCTTGTCTGCGAGCGAGAGAGTCTTGTGAACGCTTTGCTCGATCAGGATGACTGAGGTGCCCCAGTCAGCGATCTTCGCAACGGCGTCAAGCATGCGGTCGACGATGATGGGCGCGAGACCCAGCGAGAGCTCGTCAAAAATGATGACTTCGGGTTCTCCAGCAAGGGCGCGGCCAATGGCGACCATTTGCTGTTCTCCGCCCGAAAGATTCCCGGCGCGTCGGTCAGCGAGTTCGACCAACTTGGGAAACAACTCGTACACCTTGTCAAGAGGCTCAGCGTGGCGAGGAGATTTCAAGCCCAAAG
This sequence comes from Microbacteriaceae bacterium, assembly GCA_049314515.1. Taxonomy (GTDB): domain Bacteria; phylum Actinomycetota; class Actinomycetes; order Actinomycetales; family Microbacteriaceae; genus RFQD01. Next base: position 1,844 of record JBMOEY010000094.1, on the reverse strand, counting down.
CCAGGTTCTCTTTGACCGAGAGGTCGGCGAACAGGCGGCGACCTTCTGGAACGAGAGCCACACCGACGCGCATGCGCTTGAAGACGGGTGCAGACGTGATGTCGTTGCCCTTGAATGAAATCGTGCCGGACTTCGCCTTGACCAGACCCTCGATCGTCTTGGCCAGAGTTGATTTGCCCGCGCCATTCGAGCCCAGAACAGCCAGAATTTCACCGGGACGAACCGAGAGGCTGACATCGCTCAAAACATTTACGGGACCGTAGCCACTGGAGAGGTTCTTGACTTCCAGGCGGGGAGCCGCTTCTTCTACTTTCTTTGAGCGTTTCGGGCTCTGTGACTTCTCGGAATCGCCGAGGTAAATGTCGATGACTCGTTGGTCTTTCGAGACCTCAGCTGGCGTGCCTTCGAGAAGTTTCTGCCCCCACTCGAGAACAACGACCCGCTGAGCGAGCTGGTGAATAACTTCTTGCACGTGCTCAACCAAAATCACGGTCTTGCCGCCCGCGTGAACCTGGCGCACGAGTTCAATCAATTCGTCGAGGTCAGAACCGTTCAACCCGGCTGCAACCTCGTCAAGCAACACGAGCTGCGGGTCGAGTGCCAAGACGCGAGCAACTTCGAGTCGTTTCAGTTCGAGGAGTCCAAGTGAACCGGCAATCTTGTCTGCACGATTCGCTAGTCCGGTGAGCTCGAGGGCGTGCTCGATAACCGCCTTACGACGTGCGCGAGGAACAACGTAGGACGCGATCTCTACGTTTTCGCGAACGGTGAGCTTCCTGAATGGCTTCGGAATCTGGTGTGCAAGCCCCACGCCAATGTGAGCGGCATCGCTGTGTGTGATCTTGGCGAAGTCTTTACCGCAAACTTCAATTGATCCGGAGCTGGGGCGACGTGTGCCAGAAAGCAACGACAGTAAAGTGCTTTTTCCCGCACCGTTTGGGCCCATAATGCCAACGAGTTCACCGGGGAACACCTCAAGGTCAACATCACTGACCGCAGTGACCCCACCAAAGCGGCGGGTAACTTTGACTGTTTTGACAAGGGGCGTTGCAACACTTGACGCCGATGGCACGCTTGCCACGGCTGAGGTCTCTCGAGCCATAGTCACTTGCTCCTTTGTAAGTGCTTGGGGTGTTGCGGGGTAAAGCTGCGGTGGTGCGATTTTCGTGTCATAAATATGAACGTCCATTCATTATATGAACGTTCGTTCATATTTCAACACTCAATTCATAATTCTGTTATCAAACCGAGACGCGCCATTTCTCATTGCCTTCTAACGGACGTGTCAACTAGCTGGCTGCAGTGAAAACGTGGCGAAGTTCTCCGATCCCCTCGGCCCACGTTTCGAGCAGGTCCCCCGGCTTGAGGTAAACCTGCGGGGTGCGACCGAGTCCGACGCCGGCCGGAGTGCCGGTAAAGATGATGTCTCCCGCACGCAACGTGACAATTTTCGAGAGTCTCGAAATGAGCTCACTGACAGGAAAGATGAAGTCTTCGGTATTCCCGTTCTGCATCTCTTCACCATTGATTGAGCAGCCGAGCCGGATGGCGTCACGATTTGCAAACTCATCGGTCGTCACAACTACGGGGCCGGTTGGGCCGAAGTTAGCGAATGACTTGCCGAGACCAAACTGCGGAGCTGGCCCAGCTGCCTGAGTAATGCGCTCCGAGATGTCCTGCCCCAAGGTAAGTCCTGCTACGAAATTCCACGCGTCGTCCACTGAGACGTTCGAGGCTTCTTTACCGATGACAACCACGAGTTCCGTCTCCCAGTCGACATTGCCTCCGGTCGGGATGACGATCTCCCCCGTTGGTCCGGTCAGACACGACTGGTACTTCGTAAA
>JBMOEY010000093.1:0-5361 GCA_049314515.1 Microbacteriaceae bacterium | reverse complement strand
CAAGTCCGCGGAATCCGGAGCCCTGGATGGCGCTGAAGTGCGCAAACACGTCGGGGCTGCCGTCGGAAGGAGCGATGAAACCAAAGCCCTTCTCATTGTTGAACCACTTCACGGTTCCTGTTGCCATGCGTTTTTCTTCTTATCTTTTAAGCTGCGAGTTTCCCCGCATAATTCCCGTGACGGTAAATCACTGCCTCGGGTTCTCCTCGCCCGTCAGGGCTTGGAAGTTTGGAGCACTTAGCGCCGCAGTTCGCCGACCATAGGGCAATCGAACGTATTGCGAGCACTGAGTCCCACTTGGTTGAGATACGCGATAACAATCCCGTAGGACCGCATCACGGACGCTTCCGTGTAGGGCACTCCAATCGTGGCACAGTATTCGCGCACAATGTGACGAGTTTTTGCCAAATGGGGACGAGGCATGCTTGGAAAGAGGTGGTGTTCGATCTGGTAGTTCAACCCGCCGAACAGCCAAGTGGCCCACCAGCCGCCGCGAATGTTGCGCGACGTGAGCACCTGCTTGCGCAGGAAATCGAGCTTGGTTCCTTCGGGTATCAGGGGCATGCCCTTGTGATTGGGTGCGAATGACGCCCCCATGTACAGCCCAAACACGGCCAACTGAACGCCAAGGAACGCAAAAGCCATTCCAACGGGTAAGAACCAGAACAAGATAAACACCACGGCGGATACGCGAGCCACAATCATTGCCAGCTCAATCCAGCGCCCCTTGATCGACTTATCGGTCACCAGTGTGCGGATGGAGATGTAGTGCAGGTTGATGCCTTCGAGAAGCAGAAGGGGGAAAAACAGCCAACCCTGGCGTTGAACAATCCACGCTTTAAAACCTCGTTGCGCGGCGGCTGACTCGACCGTGAACGCGATGGTGTCATATGCGACGTCGGGGTCTTTGCCGATTTGGTTGGGATTCTGGTGGTGGCGCGTGTGCTTGGTCATCCACCAGCTGTAACTCATGCCCACGACCAGCGTGGCGACAATTTTGCCGAGCCGATCGTTTCGACGCCCCGAAGTGAACACCTGTCGGTGGGATGCTTCATGGGCGAGAAAGGCGAATTGGGTAAAGACAATGCCCAGCGTGGCGGCGAGGATCAGCTGAAACCATGACTCGCCCAGCAAAATCATGCCGAGCAACGTGGCAACGAGCGCAATTCCGAGCACGACGAGAACGACCATATAAAACGAGCGAGACCGGTTGAGCAGACCCTTCGCGCGGATGGACCGGGAAAGCTCGGCGTACGAGTTCGTTGTTGCCGCGAAATCGGCGTCGCGGGTGCGCGTGGGTCGAAAAACGGTGGCGGATCCGATGAGTGAAATGGGGTGTCCTTGATGCGCCGACGTTCAGAAAGATGAACTGCGCGAGGGGCAATCCGCCGATGTGTTCTCACCATACCCCGATATGGCTGAGCGCAGTCTGGCAATCGTGATTCTTGCGTTGAAACACTCGTGAAACCAAAGAACCGGCAGACTGGAGCTATGGAGACACTCTTCGACGGGTATCAGGAACGCACGCACGCGACGCGACCGCGACGCAACGTCACTTCGCCGTTTGATGAAATGTTCGCCGACCTCGCAAAAACGGGGACGCCGCGCACACCCTATGCCGAAATCCATCGGGCATTGGCGCAAATGACGCAAGAGGAATTGCGTGGTCGAACGGATGCGCTCGCCGAGTCGTACCTGGCGCAGGGCGTCACGTTCGACTTCGCCGGCGAGGAACGCCCATTTCCGCTCGACCCGGTACCTCGGGTCATCGAGCAGGATGATTGGGCGCAGGTCGAGCACGGAGTAGCGCAACGCGTGCGCGCTCTCGAAAAGTTTCTGGCGGACGTCTATGGCCCGCAGCTCGCGGTCGCGGATGGGGTGATACCCGCAGGTCTCATCAGCACGAGTTCGCACTTCCACCGCAGGGCAGCCGGGATTGAGAGCGCAAACGGCGTGCGCATTCACGTCGCGGGCATTGACCTCATTCGCGACGAAGCGGGAGCGTGGCGCGTGCTCGAAGATAACGTTCGCGTGCCTAGCGGCGTGAGCTATGTCATCTCGAATCGACGCGTCATGGCACAAACGTTGCCCGAACTCTTCACGTCGATGAGCGTGCGACCCGTGGGAGATTACCCGTATCGACTGCTCAACGCGTTGCGGGCATCCGCCCCTGCGGGTATCGATGATCCGACCGTGGTTGTGCTCACACCGGGTGTCTACAATTCGGCCTACTTCGAGCACACCCTGCTGGCCCGTCTCATGGGTGTGGAGTTAGTCGAAGGGCGCGACTTGTTCTGTTCGGCTGGTCGGGTGTGGATGCGCACCACGGCGGGTCCCACGCGGGTCGACGTTATCTATCGCCGAGTGGATGACGAGTATCTCGACCCGCTTCAATTCCGGCCCGATTCGGTGCTCGGCTCGCCGGGAATGTTGCTCGCCGCCCGGTTGGGCCACGTCACGATTGCCAACGCGGTCGGCAACGGAGTCGCCGACGACAAGCTCGTTTATACGTACGTCCCCGACTTGATTAGGTATTACCTTCACGAGGAACCGATTTTGCCCAACGTCGACACATGGCGGCTAGAGGAACCGGCCGCGCTCGAAGAGGTCCTCGATCGACTCGATGAGTTGGTGGTCAAGCCGGTGGATGGCTCCGGCGGAAAGGGACTCGTCGTGGGGCCCGATGCCAGCGCGGATGAACTCGCCGAGCTCAAGAACAAGCTGATCGCCGACCCGCGCGGGTGGATTGCTCAACCTGTTGTGCAGCTCGCGACCATCCCGACGATTGTGGAGGACGGCATGCGACCGCGCCACGCAGACCTGAGACCCTTCGCGGTCAATGACGGTAACGAGGTCTATGTGCTTCCTGGGGGTCTCACTCGCGTTGCGCTCCCCGAAGGGTCACTCGTGGTGAATTCGAGTCAGGGCGGTGGGTCTAAGGACACGTGGGTCGTCGGCGAGCGAGTTCGCCGCTCGGGCAATCAACCGGTGGATGTCGCGGCGCTGGTTGCCGATCAATCCGCTCTCACGACACATGATGACGTCGAGCCTGCGCATTTGGAGATGGACTCGCATATGCCCGAGGTCAGCCCCCGCGACTTTGATGGCGACGCCCGCACGCGTCAACAGATTGAACAGCAGCAACAGCAGGAGCGGCCGATTCAGAGCGGCGGTGTCCCATGCTGAGCCGAATCGCGGAGTCACTTTTTTGGATTGGTCGATACGTTGAACGTTCCGACGGAACCGCCCGCATTCTTGATGTTCACCTGCAACTGCTTCTTGAAGACCCGTGGATTGACGAGAACACCGCTTGCCGGTCGTTGTTGTCGGTGATGGGCAGCGATGATGAAGGCGATGAGCCGGTGACGCGTGGCGACGTGATGAATCTGCTGGCGGTCGACCGGACTCATCCGGCAAGCATCGCCTATGCAATCGCGTCGGCGCGAGAAAATGCCCGCCGAGCTCGCGAGGTTGTGTCAACGGAACTGTGGGAGTGTCTCAACACGAACAACGCGCGCATGCCCCGCAAGGTTGCCGGCGACAAGACCCATGAGTTTTTCCGCTGGGTGCGCGAGCGCGCCGCGCTCGCAATTGGAATTGTCGACTCGGCGACGAGTCATGACGAGGCGTGGCAGTTCTTTACGTTAGGTCGTGCCATTGAACGCGCCGACATGACCGCCCGCCTGCTCGCGACGCGTTCGCTCACCGAGGCGAGCGGTCCGAGCTGGACGACCATCCTGCGGTCGTGTGGGGCATACGAGGCGTACCTGCGCACCTACCGGGGTGTGCCGAGCACCAAGAACGCGGCGGAGTTTCTGCTGACGGACCGACTGTTTCCACGCTCCATTCTTTACAGCGTGCGGCGAGCTGAGGAGTGTTTGCGCGAAATCGATCCGCGACTCGGGCGAGCCGGCGTTAACGATGCCGCGCAACGCTTGCTCGGGCAGATTCGTTCGGAGTTCGAGTTTCGACCAGTCATTGAATTGCTCGACACGCTGCCCGAACACATGGAAGAGGTTCAGGCAGTGTGTTCGGCGGCAAGTGACGCAATCCGGCAAAGATACTTTCCAACGAGCGCCGTTCCCGTCTGGATCGGAGAGACCTCATGAGTCGGCTTCGCGTCGTTCACCGGACGGGCTTTACCTACAACTTGCCGGCCCAAGCAAGTTACAACGAAGCGCGCATGCTCCCGGCACACTCGGGCGACCAGTTTGTCTTGTCCACCAACCTCGACATCAGTCCGCCCGCCATTCAACACTCATACATCGATTACTGGGGAACTCGCGTCAGCACCTTCGAGGTACTCACTCCGCACACCGAGCTTTCCGTCACTGCGACATCTCTCGTAGAAGTTCGTCCATCGGATGCCCCCACGCCGGGCGCCTCGTGGGAAGATCTCGCGTCACTCGCTGCCACGTCAGTTCACTTCGTGGAACATCTTCGCCCAACGCGATTGACGGCACCTCACGAAGAGGTTGAACGTCTGGCGCTGGCGTCTCGGCAGACCGGAGCGACGCCACACGAGACGGCACTTGTCTTGGCTCGTGCCGTGCACGAGCGAATCGAGTATCAGCGAGGTGTCACCGGGGTGCATTCGACGGGCGCCGAGGCATGGACGGCCGGCAAGGGTGTGTGTCAGGACTTTGCGCACGTTCTGATTGGTGCACTGCGGTCGCTCGGGATTCCCGCGCGGTACGTTTCTGGCTATCTTCACCCCAAACCCAACGCGCAAATTGGCGAAACCGTGACCGGGGAATCACATGCGTGGGTCGAATGGTATGCCGGAGATTGGTTTGGCTGCGACCCCACCAACATGCTTGAAATAGGCGAGCGACACGTTCTCGTAGCTCGCGGCCGGGACTATACCGACGTGTCACCGCTTCGCGGCGTGTACGCCGGACCGAGTGCTTCGAGCATCTTTGTTCGTGTGGAGATCACCCGCGAAGCCTGATGTGACGTTTATGGAATGAGCGCGACGGGCGGCCGAACGATTTTGGATTGCCCGCTCACATCGGCAAAAGCAGCCAGCGCATTCGTGCGGGAATCACCCAAATCGATGAGGGGCGGCGGATAGTTCGCATCTGATTCGTAGTCGCCCAGGTAGCGATGACGATACCGTTTGTCGGGATCGAACTTCTCTGCCTGAAGGACTGGGTTGAATATCCGGAAATAGGGAGCCGCATCTGCACCGCATCCGGCAACCCATTGCCAACTCGCCGCGTTGTTTGCCGCATCCGCATCGACCAAGGTGTCCCAGAACCACGCTTCGCCGATTCGCCAATCGATGAGCAGATTCTTCACCAAGAAACTTGCGGTGACCATGCGCACGCGATTGTGCATGTACCCCGTCTGCCAGAGTTC
>JBMOEY010000092.1:0-5381 GCA_049314515.1 Microbacteriaceae bacterium | reverse complement strand
ATCAGGGTCGTACCCGTAGGCACTCCCCCAGTCGGTGCGTCTTCGCATCGCCATAGGCTGCAATCTCGATCTCACCGAAGTGTGATTTCGACGTGTTGTTTCCACTTGAGGTGAATCGCTTTCGCGTCTCAAACCTTTGGGGCAACGAGTGTTCACACTACGCGGATGTGGCAGTCCCGCCAAATCACTGGCGTATCCCGGGCGTGTCGCCGGTGCCCGGCGTGAAACCGGCGTGGCGCATCCATTCGTTATTCGACGAAAATGCCGGCGAGGGTCTTCTTCCCGCGACGCAAGACCGCCATGCGGGAGGGCAGAACGTGGGGCTCGAGCAGTGCATCCGCCCCCTCGATCTTCACGTTGTTGATGTAGACGCCACCCTCGTCGATCGCGCGACGTGCGGCCGAGAGGCTCGCGACGAGCTCGGTGTCGACCAGCAGTTGAGCGACGGGCGTGGATGCGGGACTCGTCGTGTTGGGCAACTCGCGCAGCGCCGACTCGAGTGTGGTCGCGTCGAGGGCGGCGATGTCTCCCTGGCCGAAGAGTGCCTCGGCCGCGGCGATGGCCGCGTTCGTTGCGTCGACGCCGTGCACGAGTGCGGTGACCTCGAACGCGAGCGTGCGCTGTGCTGCGCGGCGGAACGGCTCGGTGGCCACGGCCTCGGCAAGCGCATCCAGCTCGGTGCGGGTCAAGAACGTGAAGACTTTGAGACGATCGATGACGTCGGCATCGTCGGTGTTGAGCCAGAACTGGTAGAACGCGTAGGGCGAGGTCATGGTCGCGTCGAGCCAGACCGCGTTGCCCTCGCTCTTGCCGAACTTGGTTCCGTCGGAGTTGGTGATGAGCGGGGTGCCGATCGCGTGCACGCTGACACCTTCGGCCTTGTGGATGAGGTCGGTGCCGCTGGTCAGGTTGCCCCACTGGTCGCTGCCGCCCGTCTGCAGCACGCAACCGTATTGGCGGTAGAGCTCGAGGAAGTCCATGCCCTGCAGGATCTGGTAGCTGAACTCGGTGTACGAGATACCGGCGTCGGAGTTGAGTCGTGCCGAGACCGCATCCTTTTTCAGCATCGTGCCGACCCGGAAGTACTTGCCGATTTCGCGCAAGAAATCGATGGCCGAGAGCGGGGCGGTCCAGTCGAGGTTGTTCACCATGCGCGCGGCGTTGTCGCCCTCGAATGACAGGAAGCGACGGATCTGGCTCTCGAGGTAGCCGACCCACTCGGCGACCGTCTCACGTGTGTTGAGCGTGCGCTCGGCCGTGGGGCGCGGGTCGCCGACGAGTCCGGTCGAGCCGCCGACGAGTCCGAGCGGTTTGTGACCGGCCAGCTGGATGCGCCGCAGCAGCAGCAGTTGCACCAAGTTTCCCAGGTGCAGACTCGGCGCCGTTGGGTCGAAGCCGCAGTAATAGGTGATCGGCTCGCCGGCCAGGAGCTCCTTAAGCTCATCGGCGTCGGTCGAGACGTGGATGAGTCCGCGCCAGACGAGTTCGTCCCACAGGGAGTCGAACGAGGTGTCGTTGCGCTGGGGTGCGGGTGCGGCGGGCATGCCTGAAGTCTGGTCAGTCATTTAGTCTGTGGCGCCTAACGAGAAGCCGAGGTCGCGAACGCGCTCGGTGAGATGGGACAACTGGCGGGCAACCTGCGCGGGCGACGTGCCACCCTCGCCATTACGACTCGCGACGGACGACTCGATGGTGAGCACGTCGCGCACCGCGGGCGTGAGGTGGGGCGAGACGCTTGCGTATTGGGCATCCGTCGGCTGGTCGAGCGTGATCTCGTGCGTCTCGCAGAACTTGACGAGTTCGCCGCTGATTTCGTGCGCATCCCGGAATGGAACGCCCTGACGAACGAGCCACTCGGCGACATCGGTCGCGAGCGAGAAACCTTGCGGGGCGAGCTCGGCCATGCGGGCGGTGTTGAAGCTGAGTGTGGCGACCATGCCCGTGAAGGCCGGCAGAACCGTTTCGAGCGTGACGATTGAGTCGAACACGGGCTCTTTGTCTTCTTGCAGGTCGCGGTTGTAGGCGAGCGGCAGGCCCTTCATGGTGGCGAGCAGACCGGTGAGGTTGCCGATGAGTCGGCCAGCCTTGCCGCGCGCGAGCTCGGCGATGTCGGGGTTCTTCTTCTGCGGCATGATCGACGAACCCGTCGAGTAGCCGTCGTGCAGGGTGACGAATCCAAACTCGCGCGTGTTCCAGAGGATGATCTCTTCAGAGATACGCGAGAGGTTCACGCCGAGCAGGCTCGCGATGAAGGCGAACTCGGCGACGACGTCGCGGCTCGCGGTGGCGTCGATCGAGTTTTCACTCGGTCCGGAGAGTCCGAGCTCGGCAGCCACAAGGTGAGGGTCGAGCCCGAGTGAGTTGCCCGCAAGAGCACCTGCGCCGTAAGGCGAGACGCGAGCGCGCACCTGCCAATCGTTGAGACGTTCGAGGTCGCGCACGAACGCCCAGGCGTGCGCCAGCAGGTGGTGCGACAGCAGCACCGGCTGAGCGTGTTGTAAGTGAGTGCGGCCGGGCATGATGGCGCTCTCGTGCGCGGTGGCTTGACCGACCAGCGCGTCGATGAGCTGAATCACCTCGTGCGCGATTCGTTGCGCGTGGTCAAGAAGGTAGAGCCGGGTCAGTGTGGCGACCTGGTCGTTGCGACTGCGACCGGCGCGCAGCTTGCCACCGAGGTCGCGGCCGAGAATGTCGACGAGTCCGCGTTCAAGGGCGGAATGAACATCCTCGTCGGATTCCAGCGGACTGAACGAGCCATCGGCAACGGATGCGGCGAGCTGGTCGAGCCCGGCGTGCATCTTCTTCGCCTCGTCGGCGGTCAAGTAGCCGGCCGCCTCGAGGGCAACCGCGTGCGCGTGCGAACCGGCGATGTCATAGGGGGCGAGGACCCAGTCAAAGTGCGTCGAACGGCTCAACGCCGTGAGCTCGGGCGACGGACCACTCTCGAACCGCCCACCCCACAGCGCGCCGGAATCACCAGCGCGCGACGCGGAATCACCGGTGCTCTTAGCCATGGTCTCTATTGTGGCAGGTTGGTCGACTGGCTGAAGATGTCGAGCAATTCGCGCACCTGCACGTGCGACTCGAGCGGGTGCCTGAAGGTCAACGACTCGTTGACCGAGTAGATGTTACGGCGACCCTGTCGCTCAACAGTGAGGTAGCCCGCGTCGACGAGATCGCCGACCACGCTGTGCGCAAAACGCTCGGTGATGCCCACGGCGTCGGCGATGTCGCGGAGGCGCGCATCCGGATTGCTCAACACAAAGATGAGCACGTGCGCGTGATTGGACAGGAACGTCCAGGCATGGGTCGGCTTGTCTGCCATGTTTCGAGGGTAGCCGAAATGATGCACAATTCATGAACAATTGTTCATGTATTATTGTGCAAGTTTAGTGAAGGGATGCTCATGGATACGCTCGCCATCGCCTGGTCGAATCTCACCTCGATTCCGGTGCTCATCTTCTTGCTCGCAATCGTCGCCTCCCGCATCTCGGAAAGCGTGAAACTGCCCGACTCGATCTATCAGGGCATCGCCATCTTCTTGCTCCTCGGCATCGGGCTCAAGGGCGGTCACGCAATCAAGGTCGCCGACCACTCCGACGTGATCTGCCCGGCCGTGGGCGCGCTCGCGCTCGGAATCGTGATTCCGCTGCTGGCCTACTGGCTGCTCACACTGACTCGACGCTTCAGTCAGGTCGACCGCGGCAGCCTGGCCGCTCACTACGGCTCGACCTCACTCGTGACATTCACCGCCGGACTCGTGATGCTCGAATCCATCGGCATGTTCGTGGAACCGTTTGTGGCGGCGCTGCTCGCGATCATGGAGATTCCGGGAATCGTGGTGGGCGTCTACCTCGGCACTCGCGGCACCACCGGGGTGTCGTCGAAACGGGAGACGTTCAAGGAGATCTTCTTCGGCAAGACCGTGTTCTTGCTCATTGCTGGGTTAGTTGTGGGATTCGTTGCACCCGAAGCGTCGTATGAAAAAGTGGAGCCGTTCTTCGTGGCGCTGCAGCCGGGCATCCTGGCGCTGTTTCTCTTGCAGCTCGGTGTGATGGTCGGGTCACGACTCGAATCACTGCGCGAAGGTGGATGGTGGCTGCCCGTGTTCGCGATCGTCATGCCCGTGGTGGGTGGCACGCTCGGTGCGCTCACCGGTGTTGCGCTCGGCATGAGTGTGGGTGGGGCGACCATGCTCGCGGTGCTTGCGGCGAGTGCGAGTTACATCGCTGCGCCGGCGGCGATCAGTCTGGCAATGCCGAACGCGAACCTCTCTATCTCGCTGAGCGCGAGCCTTGGCATGACATTCCCGTTCAACCTGATCGTCGGGTTGCCGTTGTACCTTGCGCTGGCGACGTGGTTCAGTGAGGTGCTCGGGTAGCGGGGCTGTTGGGGCCGGCGGCCAGCCGGCTAGCCCTGCTGGCGCAGGAGCCAGATGAGCAGCGCCTTTTGCGCGTGCAGGCGGTTCTCGGCCTCATCCCAGATGATGCTCTGCGGTCCGTCGAGCACATCTGCCGACACTTCGTACCCGCGGTAGGCGGGCAGGCAGTGCATGAACACCGCATCGGGCTTGGCGAGCGAGATCAAGTCGGCGTCGATCGAGTAGCCCGCGAAGGCGGCAACGCGCTCGGCCTTCTCCGACTCCACTCCCATCGACACCCACGTGTCAGTGACGACCACGTCGGCACCGGTTGTGGCCTCGCGAGGGTCGACGACGATGGATGCGCTACCGCCAGTCTTCGCGGCGATGGCTTGCGCATCCGCTACCACCGCCTGGTCGGGCTGGTAGTTGGCCGGCGCGGAGATGCGCACGTGCATTCCCGCGGTTGCGCACGCTAATAAATAGGAGTGGGCCATGTTGCTGCGGCCATCGCCGAGAAACACGACGGTGAGCCCGGCGAGTGCGCCCTTGTGCTCCTGAATGGTCTGCAGGTCGGCGAGCAGTTGGCACGGGTGGAACTCGTCGCTCAACGCGTTGACGACGGGCACGGTGGTGCCGTCGGCCATCTCTTCGAGACCCGACTGCGCGAACGTGCGCCAGACGATCGCGGCGACCTGACGTTCAAACACGCGAGCCGAGTCGGCAACACTCTCTTTGCCGGCAAGCTGACTGTCGCCGGTTTGGATGATGAGCGGTTGACCGCCGAGGTCGGCGATGCCGACGGCGAAACTCACGCGCGTGCGCGTGGAGGACTTGTCGAAGATGACGGCGACCGTCTGCGGACCCTCGAGCGGGCGGTGCCCGAAACGATTTGCCTTGACCTCGGCGGCAAGGACGAGCACCTCGGCTTGCTCGGCCGGGCTCAGGTCGTCATCGCGCAGAAAATGGCGGGTCATTGGTTAAGCCTAGCTAGCGGATAGCCAGCCGATGAGCCAGCGGG
>JBMOEY010000091.1:0-5582 GCA_049314515.1 Microbacteriaceae bacterium | reverse complement strand
CGCGGTCGCTTTGAGCTTGAGGGTACGGTTCATCAGCTCACGCTCAATGAGGGGCTCAATCACCTTCACGGTGGCACGGTCGGATTCGATCGGCACATCTGGACAGTCATCGAGACCCAAGAGAACTCGGTGCGCATGCGATTGGAGCTACCCGATGGCGATCAGGGGTTCCCTGGTGCGTTGGTCACAGAGATGCAGCTGACGGTCGGCGAGGGCAGTCTCGACATCGTGATGACCGCCACCACTGATCGCCCAACCATCATCAACATGGTGCACCACAGTTATTGGAACCTCGCGGGCGCCTCGTCGGGGAACGTACTCGAGCAGGAGTTGCAGATCGACTCAGACTTCTACACGCCGGTTGACGACGAGCTCCTGCCAACGGGCGAGATTCGCCTCGTCGCGGGGACGCCATTTGATTTCCGTCGTCCGACTCCGATTGGTCAAGCCATTCGTGACGTCGATCACGCCGGCGCCGGGCGTTCGGCGCCCGCAGGGTATGCCGGGTACGACCACAACTGGATCCTGCGCAAGCCCACCGGCGAGATGGGGCCGTGCGTCTGGGCGCGCGATCCGAAGTCGGGTCGGCAGATGACCTTGCGCACCAATGAGCCTGCGGTGCAGTTTTATCCCGGCGGATATCTCTCAGATGAGGTAACTGGCAAGCACGGGGGCAGCTACGCACCATTTCAAGGATTCACGTTGGAAACCCAGCGATTCCCCGACGGCCCGAACTTCGCCCACTTTCCGTCGTGCAAGCTCAGCCCGGGCGAGGTTTACGAGCACGTGATGGAGTTCCGTTTCACGACGGATTGATTTCGTGTTTGGTGAGGCAACGATGAGTGACGCGGAGCGGATCGAGCCGTCAAGCGTAGAGCTGCCCCGAAGTGACCTCATCCGCGCGATCCGCGGGGCAGCTGAGGTCGTTGACGAGGCTGGCGCGCTTACTCCGCTGAGGCTGCCCCGATGGGTTCGGGCCCAGCAGTCCGACAGCATTATCGAGACCATGGCGTCCACCTCGGCGGGTGTGCGGGTCGTTCTGGAGGGTTCGGCATCCGCGGTCGAACTGGAATTGGATATCGAGCGCTTGCCCCGAGATAATCAGGAGCCGTGGCCCGCGTCAATCGTCGCGACGGTCGGGGGTGTCGTCGTGGACACTGTCAGCGTTGACGACGCGATTGGGGCACGAGTAATCCTCGACCTGTCAGGTGAAGCTGCGCGCGGGCTCGACGGGCGCCTCGAAATCTGGCTGCCCCACACGGCCCGCGTCGGGCTGCGGCGGGTCTGGTCAAACGGCCCCCTTTCGGTGTCGAATCAACAGGAAGACCGTCTCTGGCTGCACCACGGCAGCTCGATCAGTCACAGCCTCGAGGCCGACGATCCGGTCACGCGATGGACGGCACAGGTAGCGCGCGCTCACAATCTCAGTCTGACTGACATGGGGTTTGCTGGGGAGGCGTTGCTCGACCCCTTCGTCGCTCGGGTGATCGCCGCCACTAAAGCCGATGTCATCACCCTGAAGCTCGGAATCAACATCGTTAATTGCGGCGGAATGATTCCGCGCACATTCGGTCCGGCCCTTCACGGATTCCTTGACATTATTCGCGAGGGGCACCCGCACACACCCGTCGTCGTAATCTCGCCCATCCTCTGTCCGCCGCATGAGATGAATCCGGGGCCGACTCTTGTGGGCAGCTCTGGTTTTCATGGCCGCAATCCGGACCCGGAAGAGGATGCGCTGGATCTGCGCCGTGTCAGGGAAATCATCGCCGACGTCGTTCGAATCCGAGCCGCCTCTGACTACAACCTGGCCTATCTAGACGGGCGTGAGCTTCTGGGAGTCGGCCCCGGTGACGCAGCCCTTCTGCCGGACTTGCTGCACCCCGACCAAGCGGGCATGAACCTCATGGCCACGCGCTTCAGCGCGGCCCTCGGTGAACTGCTGAGTGGCGCGAGTGACGCAACCACGCCGACCGACTCCTGATTTGAATGGATTAGCCCTCGTACACTGAGCGACTCGCTCTCCAGGGATTCCGGCGGGCGGAGGTGGGGGTTTAGCCCCGGCGCTTTGTCAAAAGTCGCACGACCGGAGCCAGTGCTTCCTGGCGAGCGGCCCACGAACCGAGCTTGCCGAGCTGTGGATGCTGCATCACGCGGTGTGCCATAGGAGCACCGCCGACACGCAGCGAAGTGCTCGAGCTTCGCTGAGGTGTCCATCCGCCTGCCGCACGGTCGGCGATGATGGCGTGGGCGGCGTTTCTGCCAGGAGCGCCGATTACGCCACCGCCAGGGTGCGCTCCAGAACCGCAGAGGTAGAGGCCGCGGACCGGTGATCGATACGAGCCCACACCGGGAACGGGTCGCGATCCGAACAACTGCCCGGCGCTCAGTGCGCCGTGGAAGATGTTCCCTCCTGCCATGCCGTACTCGCGTTCGAGGTCGAGCGGGGTAATCGTGTAGGTGGCCTCCACCGTGCTACTGAGGCCCGGCGAGAAGTCGTCGAGGCGCTTGACGACGCTTGCAGTGAACTCATCGCGGTAGTCGTCCCACGTGCCGCCGGCAAGTTCATAAGGCAGCTGCTGGATGCCCGTGCTGATGAGGTGCTTGCCTGCCGGGCCCATGGAGGGATCGTGCACCGTCTGGATAATGAACTCGATCGGGAAGCGGGTCGGCAGGACCCCATCGCGCTGCGCGTCTGCCGCACGCTCGAACGCGCTCGTTTCGGCGCCGAGTAGTGTGAGCCCTCGGTGTTCCGGGCCTTCGCCGGTGCTGAACCCGATGAACTGGGGAAGCTTGTCGACAGCGAGAAACACGCGAGCCATCGACCCGCGCGTGTCGAAAGTCGAGATTGCCTTGACGAAGTCATCGGGCAATGCCTTCGGATCGGTGAGGTGGCGATAGGTGGTGACCGGGTCGGCGTTCGAGGCGACAATGTTTGCGCGCAGCTCGGTACCGTCGGCCAATACGACCCCGCGAGCCTCGCCGCGCTCGATGATGACGCTCGCCACCGAGCTATTCGTGAGAATCTCGACGCCCTTCGAGCGTGCGCGCGCAGCGAGAGCTTCGGCGATTGACCCCATGCCACCTCGTGCGAAAGCGAACGCTCCCATCTGTCCGTCAACCTCGCCGATGGCGTGGTGACCGTAGACGAAGGACCAACCCGGCGTGCTGGGCCCGCCGTACACCGACACGACGCCGAGGAACGTCATCAGTCCTGAAAGAATGTCGCTCGAGACGTAGCGGTCGAGCAGGTCCCTGATCGACAGGTTGAAGAACTCATCGAACAACCGAGCCTCGCCGCTCTCCTCGAACATCTGCATCACCGTCGACATCGAGGGCGGCTCGCTGCTGAGGATGATCTCTCGGGTAATCTGCGCAAAGCGTTCCAGCCGCAGACCGAACTGGAGGAAACCGTCACTAGCGCCGGGGGAGACTCGCTCGATTTCTTTCAGCGCTTTTGCGAGTTCCCGGTAGAGGTGAAGGTGTCTTCCGTCTTCCAGGATGCTGGAGGTCCCCATGTCGGTCTGATAAAGGTCGAGCCCGAAACTCGACAACTGCAGGTCCTTAAGGATGACGGGGTGAAGCAGCCCCGAGACATACGAGCACGACGACATACGGTAGCCAGGAATGAGCTCCTCGGTTACCGTGGCGCCACCGACAACTTCACGCCGCTCAAGAACGAGCGTCTTCAGGCCAGCGTCGGCGAGGTAGTTCGCCGCGATGAGGCCGTTGTGTCCGGCACCAATAACGATTGCATCCCATGACATGGACTTCACTGTAAAGCCTTTCCTCGTTGGTTACTTTATCGTTCCACCTGCTTCGGCGCAGATGTCCTTATTTTTTGCGTGCGCTACGCCGATCCCGGTTCGAGGCGGGTCAGCGCCCGCCCAAACGCCACGGCGGTGAACTCGACGTCTTGGGCCGAGTGAGCCGCCGAGACGAAGATGAGGCCACGGCTCGTCGTGCGGACTCCCTCGTGCTGAAGTTCCTGCAAGAGCAAACCGAGTCGAACGGGATCCGTAGCCGTAGCAAAGGAAGCTCCGTCGGTGATCTCGGCCTCGGGCCCGAATCGGAGTTGCAAAAGCCCATCTACAGCGGCCACGTGCAAATCGACAGAGGCAGAAGCGATGACGCCTCGCAAGACGGACGCGAGTTCCTGAGTTCGGGTGGCTATCGCGGGGTAAGGATTGCTGTCGCGCAGCTCCCGCACCGTGGCCACAGCGGCCGCCATCTGAGCGACGCCCGTGTTGTAGGTGCCGGAATGGTTGACCTGCCCGGTACCAACGGCAGCGAGTAGATCGGCACGTCCTCCGAGAACGGCGACCGGGTAGCCTGCCGCGATCGCTTTGGCATAGACCGTCAGATCTCCGTGCACCCCGTACCGTTCCTGCGCGCCTCCGAGTGCCACTCGGAATCCCGTGATTACTTCGTCGACGACGAACACGATCCCATAGCGTCGGCACAGCGCAGCTACCTTCTCGAGGTAGCCCGGCAGTGGTTCGATCAGTCCGGTGTTGCACATGATTGGTTCCATCATGAGAGCTGCGATTGAGTCGTGGTGCTCATCGAGCAACTGCTCGAGGGCATTCAGATCGTTCCACCGACACAGAAGCACGTCTTCGGCCGCCGAGACAGACTGTCCAGGTGTGAGCGCAGGTTCTGAGGAGTCGAGACGAGTGGGGTCGACAAACAGCGGATCCACCCAGCCGTGATAGTGACCGACGAAGCGCACGACGTGCTGGCGGCCAGTGGCTGCGCGAGCGACACGCACGGCGAGCAATGCCATTTCAGTGCCGGAGGACCCGATACGAAGTTGCTCGACCCAGGGGGCCGCGCCACTGATAAGTTCTGCGAGCTCAAGTTCTTCATCGCACTGGCCGGCGAACAATTGCCCACGATCGAGTGATTGTCGAACAGCATCGACGACGACTTTCGGGGCGTGGCCCAGAATGTGCGGTCCCATACCCATCGCGAAATCGACATACTCGTTGCCGTCCACATCCCAAATGTGTGACCCGAAGGCACGAGAATAGGTCAGCGGTGTTGGGAAACCGCGGAGGCGTACATTCGAGTTGACTCCCCCGGGGATTACGGCTTTTCTGCGCTCGTGCGCACTCGCTGATCCGCGCGTTACGTCATCGCTTATTGATTGGGTTGAGCCCGACATATATAACCGCCTTCTCTTGACACATCCGGTGCGCAGCGTTGACAATATCGCAAATTGGTTTATCGTTCAATTTATTTCCAGCCACACTTGTGGTCTCCCCGGATTCGGCTTGACGCACGACCTGTGGGCTGGCATGCTTTACGTGGTAAGACCAATCTTACCACTTGATCAAGGACAATGATGCCCTCGACGATTACCCCCTCGGACCTTCTCTCAACGAGCCCGTCCTCGCCCATTAATGGTGAGTACGTCTTCGATTTGGGGTCGGTGCCCTGGAGTAGGTATGGCGCCTACATGGCGATTACGACGAATGTCGCAACGATGGATCACCCGGGGCGCGATCACGAAATCGATGCCGGTATTTATCTGACGGACGTTTCGGGTAGCCGGCTGTGGCGCTGGAACGGCGTGTTTC
>JBMOEY010000090.1:0-5587 GCA_049314515.1 Microbacteriaceae bacterium | reverse complement strand
CATGACAAACATCAGCAGCACAGTATCTCAGTCGGACCACGACTCTGAGACTCCCGCCCATCGTGTTACCGCACTCGAAACGGTGCGTTCTGCGTTGCAACCAAATGCGGTGTTTGTCTTGGTCCACGGGGCTGACGGCCAGGTCGGCGTCGGCGAGACTTTCTACGGCGGGGCGAGCGTGGAGGCCTACATTCACGATGTCGCCGCGTTCGCCCTGCAAGCACCGGGACGGCACTCACCGGCCCGCGTGAGCCGCCAGCTTGCGGGATACGTCGGCTACTCGGGATCGGGCACGGAGGTGCGAGGAAACTCAGCAATCGATGTCGCGCTCTGGGATCTTCTCGCTAAACAGAGCGGACTACCTTTGCGTGATCTGCTGGGGGGACCAATCGTAGAGTCAATCGAGGTCTACAACACCTGTGCGGGCAATGATTATGTTCGGTCAAATGCGCAGCAGTCGTCAAACAACTGGGGCCTTCCCCTTGCTGACGGGCCCGATCGCTACGACGACCTGTGGCGGTTCTTGCATGAGCCGGCAAGACTTGCTCGCGACTTGGTCGATGAGGGGTATCGCGGCATGAAGGTCTGGCCATTCGACCTCGCGGCTGAGGCGTCAGGAGGCGATCATCGAGCCGACCTGAGCTTCGGGCTTGGTGTTCTCGATTCGATTCGCGACGAGGTTGGCGACTCGATGGATCTCTACGTCGAGCTCCACTCGCTCTGGCAACCACGAGGCGCCGAGCGCGTCCTTCGTGCACTCGAGCCCTACGGGCTGGCGTGGGCAGAGGACCCGATTCGGGCCGACCGGTATGAAGCGCTTGCAGTGCTTCGAGAGGGAACTTCGGTGCCCATCGCTTTGGGCGAGAACCTCGGAGCCGGATACAACTCGTACAAGCCACTGTTGGACGCGCGGGCGACCGACATCGCAATCATCGACGTCGGATGGAGTGGCGGAATCACCAACGCGATGCGCACGGCTGCCCTCGCCGACCAATACGGAGTGCCGGTGGCACCCCACGATTGCACAGGGCCCGTTTCTCTCGCGGTCGCAACGCACCTCGTCACTGCGATACCCAACGGGCATGTGCAGGAAGTAGCGCGCAGCTTCTACCACGGGTGGTACGGACAGGTCAGCGAGGGATACCCCGCGATCGCTGATGGTCGCATCACGCCGTCGGCGGCACCTGGACACGGAGTGACTCTGCGGCCAGAGATACTGATGGACCCGTCGACCATCCGCCGAGTGACGACGATCGGTTCCTGACCGGTGCTCGAGCGCATCCCGCTTCCACGGAACATCGCGCAGTCTCGGCTCGTGGCCGTGTTGCGGGCACCCTCCATCGCTGACCTCCCGAGCGTTGTCAGCGTCCTGATCGAGAACGGCATCACGGTGATTGAGTTGACCTTGACAACGCCTGATGCCATTCGCGCGCTCTCGGAGTTGAGAGCAGTTTGGGGTGAACGGGCCACGTTTGGCATGGGAACCGTCACCACTTCGGGTCAGGCCCGGGAGTCCATTGCTGAAGGGGCACAGTTTCTCGTTACTCCGATCACGGTTCCCGAGGTTGCCCACATCGCGACGGAGTCGGGGGTGCCTATCTTGATGGGCGCATTCACGCCGACGGAGGTTGCCACCGCGTGGGATCACGGGGCGACTGCGGTTAAGGTGTTTCCCGCGTCGCAGGTCGGGCCATCCTATTTGCGTGAACTCCGCGGCCCGTTCCCAGACATCGTGACCATGCCGTCTGGTGGCGCGACGATTGACGATATCCCGGCCTGGCTCAGCGCGGGTGCGGCGGCGGTGAGTCTCGGAGGCAGTCTGATCGGAGCCGCGTTCTCGGGCGATGTAGCGGGACTTGCCGAGCGGGTGCGAAAAGCGGTCAACTCTGTGGCCGAGGCGACACCATGACCCGTGCGAAGACCATCGACGTTCTCACATTCGGGGAGACCATGGGCTTGGTCGTTGCTGAACCCGGACCACTCGAGTTCGCGGGAAGTGCCCAGCTCAGAATCGGCGGCGCCGAGTCGAATGTCGCCATCGTCGCCAGCAGACTCGGGCGATCGACGCACTGGGTGGGTCGCCTTGGGGATGACGCGTTCGGGAGACTGGTCGAGCGCACGCTTCGTGCCGAGGAGGTCGGCGTGACCGTAACTCGGGATCCTGAGCGGCCGACCGGACTGATGGTCAAGGAGCGTCGCTCACGAACTCTTCAACTAGTGCGCTACTACCGATCGACGAGCGCTGCAACGAAACTCGCGCACGATGACATTGACGATGACCTGCTCTCTCGGGCGAGCATCCTGCACGTGACCGGGATCACTCCCGCACTGTCCCCGGAGGCGCGTGACGCCGTTGACACTCTCATCGATCGGGCCCGGGCGCTCGGAGTGACCGTCAGCCTTGATATCAACTATCGCTCTGCCTTGTGGACGCGCTCCGAAGCAGCGGCGTTTCTCAGTTCGGCGATTCCACGGTGTGACATCGTCTTCGGCGGAATCGATGAGTTCGCGCTCGTTGACCCGGCAATCGTGACCGCCGACGCGGCCATCGAGGATGCTCTCGCGAGAGGAGCCACTGAGGTCATCGTGAAGCTGGGTGACCGGGGAGCGGTCGGCGAACGTGACGACCACCGCGCAGCGGTCGAGGCGACTCCGGTCGACGTCGTGGACACTGTCGGTGCGGGTGACGCCTTTGTTGGCGGATATCTCGTGGCTCGGCTCGACGGTCTCACTCTCGACGAGTGCCTCGCCCTCGGAGGGCTCGTCGGGGCGGCAGCGTGCACGGTGGCAGGCGACTGGGAGGGTGCACCACGACGCGAGGAACTGTCTCAACTCTTCGATGGTCACAGCGTCTCGCGCTAAAGATCATCAGGTCGAGAATCTTTCGAGCGCCGACGAGTGAGCGGCTAAGCCGACTCCCGCACCTGCAGCTTTGTGGATAGGCAAACTTCTGTGATGGAAGATCGAGTGCCTTCCAGTGTGTCGATCAACAGCCCGGCCGCGGACGCTCCCATTTCCCACGCCGGAACCGTGACCGTGGTCAACTGAGGATTCACGAACTTCGACACGTCGAAGTCATCGAAACCGCAGACGGCCATCTGGTCGGGGACTGCTATACCGACCTCACGAAGGGTGCGCATGGCACCAATGGCCAGCAGGTCACTGCCACACACGATTGCACTGGGGGGAGTGTTCAGAGCGAGAAGCTTTCGCACCATCGCATCGGCGCCGGTTGGCTCCCATCCGGCTTCGAAGAGAGTGAGTGCCGGATCGATATCGATGCCGTGGCGCCGCAGCGCCCGCTTATAGGCATCGAAACGCTGTTCGATGACTGCCCAGCGTTCCTTGGCCGCGATGAAGGCGATTCGCCGATGGCCCTGCGCGACCACGTGGTCGACGATCGCCGTCGCGCCGGCTGCTTGATCCGAACGCACGACGAATGCGCGCCCAGCCACCTTGGCAACGGCGAGTTCGTCAAAGAGCACGAACTCGGTGTCGGTCTTGTTGAGCATCTGCGCGACCCGGCGACGCACGGCGGGAGAACCGGTCAACAGCACGCACGCGGCATCGACGCGGCCCTCGCTGATGGGACGCAGGAGTTCGGCGTGGTCCTTAGTATGCGCTGTTGTGTGAACGAGCACGCTATAGCCGCGCTCACGAGCAGTGTCAGCGATGCCGGCCAGATAGAGCGCAGTAAGGGGGTCAGCGACGAAACGATGACTGTCGTCCAACACCAAGAAACCGAGGGTTTGCGTTCGTGCGGAGCGAAGCCCACGCGCGGAGTTGTTGACCTGATAATTCAGCTGCGCGATGGCTTCTTCGATGCGGCCTCGCGTAGCCACGGACAGCCTCGCCCACCGGCCATTAGCGAAGTTCGAAACGGACTGAACAGACACATCGGCGGCGGCGGCGACGTCGATCATTCTCGGTCTTGTCGTCCGCTCAGTAAACATGGCTTCAGTATCGCGCACATGGCCGGGTGGCGCACTCCTGCCCCACCCGGCCATGTGAACTACTCGTGCTTAGTAGACCTGCGCCAGCAGGCCCCCATCGACAATCAGGTGCGAGGCGTTGAAGTACGAAGATCGATCCGAAACGAGGAAGACGACCGCGTTCGCTACCTCGGCGGGATTTCCGATTCGGCGAGCGGGGTAGTGGGATTCCATTTCCGCCTTGGATGCGGCCGGATCCGGCGTCGAGTCCCAGTACTGCAGGATCATCGGGGTGGCCATGTCGCCGGGGCAGATGCAGTTGCAGCGGATGCCGGCCTGGGCGTATGTCGGATCGACACCGATCGCGCGTGTGAGCCCCAGCACACCGTGCTTGGAGGCGGTGTAAGCCGAGAGGTAAGGATCCGCGCTCAGGGACAGCGCCGATGCGGTGTTCACGATGCTACCGCCACCGGTCTCGAGCATGGCACGAACGGCCTGACGGCATCCGTTGAAGACGCCTGTGAGGTTGATGTCCAGAACGCGCTGCCATTCCTCGTTCGACGTCTCATGCAGGGGCTTCTCGAGCTGAATTCCCGCGTTGTTGTGGATGAAGTTGAACCCTCCGAACTCCGAACGCGAGAGGTCAATCGCTGCATCGATGTCGGCGACTTTCGAGACGTCGACTCGCAGGCTGACAGCCTTGCCGCCTGCCGCTCGAACGAGATCGACCGTGTCATCGGCGCCACTGACATTAACGTCGACGCAAACGACGGCGGCTCCCGCGGCGGCGAGTGCCAGAGCGCTCTCTCGGCCGAGGCCCTGCGCTGCGCCGGTTACGACGCCAAAACGACCGTCAAGTTCCATGGTGATGTCTCTCTTTCAATTGGGTGCCGCTGGATGTGATGTGAGTTGATATAGAAGGGGTTGCGAACTATCTGTGTTCACATTGCGGTTGTGCCACCGTCGACCGAGATTGTCGATCCGGTTGCGAACGGCATAGAGACCGCGACGAACACGATCGTCTCGGCGATCTCTTCGGGAGTGGCGAAACGCTTCATCGGAACGCGCTCAATCGCACCCTTGCGAGTTGCGACCGGGTCAGGAAACCATTCCAGCTCGGCGTCCATCATCGGGGTGTCCACTGGGCCAGGGCACACTGCGTTCACACGGATGCGAGGAGCCAGCTCCATCGCCATCGCCTTCGTCATGCCGATGACACCGAACTTTGACGCGCAGTAGTGAACAAAAAGCCCCATGCCGAGGAAGGAAAGTTCTGAGCCGAGGTTCACGATGGAGCCACCATCGGCCATGACGAGAGCTGTCTCGCGAGCAACGTAGAAGCTGCCGGAGAGATTGACCGCAATCTGCTCGTTCCACACGTCAGGGGTGAGGTCGTTCAGCGCGACCGGGCCGTCGATGCCGGCCGCATTGACGAGAAGTGTCGGTGCGCCGTGTTTGGCGACCACATCGGCCACTCCAGCGGCGACCTGCTTCGGGTCAGAGACGTCGACTACGTGAACCGAAGATCGGTCCTGAAATCCTGAGACTGCCCTGAGCAGCTGTTCCTCGCGGCGCCCGAATACGGCCACCGTGGCACCCCGTTTGGCCAAGAGCGCTGCTGTCGCGGCGCCAACGCCGGATCCTGCGCCGGTGAC
>JBMOEY010000089.1:0-5763 GCA_049314515.1 Microbacteriaceae bacterium | reverse complement strand
GCAGCCCATCAACGTGGAACCCGTGAGGCGCCGCGCAATAAGAATCAGCAGAAACACAGACAGAGTGCCCGCGAGAGCCACCGCAATGCGCCAGCCAAACGGGTCGATGCCCGCGCTCGGGGCCATGCCAAGAGCAATGAGCCATTTACCCAGCGGCGGATGCACGACAAACGACGCAACCGCATTGAACGTGTCTGCCCCGCCCGAGTTAAAGACCGGGTCCGTATTTTCGGGCCACGTGGACTCGTAACCCAAGTTGAACAGCGTCCACGCGTCTTTCACATAAAACGTCTCGTCAAATACGAGGGAGTGGGGATGCCCGAGCCCTATTGTGCGCAACAGTAGGGCAAAGATTGTGATGCCAATCGGGCCACCCCAAAACCACAGGCGAGCCCGTTGCGGGGAGCTGATCAGTCGGCTCCACCAGTCATCGACACGGGATCCGGTGCGCATGCGTGCGTGTGCGGCTGACGTGGACACGCCCTCAAGCCTAGCCACGTGCGACTGGCAGACTGAACGATGTGATTATTCTCGGCGGGACTCCAATTGGAAACCTCGGTGACGCATCGGCACGACTGCGTGAGGTCCTTGAGTCCTCGACGGTCGTAGCGTGTGAAGACACGCGAACGACCGCCAAGTTGCTCGCGATGCTCGGTGTCACCAATCGTCCCAAACTCGTTGCGTTGCACGAACACAACGAGACGGCCCGCGTGGCAGAACTCGTCGCCCTCGCTGCGGATACCGACCTGCTCGTGCTCAGCGATGCCGGCATGCCCACCGTGAGCGACCCGGGATTTGTACTCGTTCGTGCGGCAGTGGAGGCCGGGGTGCGTGTTTCCGTCATTCCCGGACCATCTGCTGTCATCACAGCGCTTGCCGTGTCGGGGCTGCCCACCGACCGATTCACGTTCGAGGGGTTCCTACCGCGTAAATCATCCGAGCGACGAACCACGTTCGCCGCATTGTCGCAAGAACCCCGCACCATGGTGTTCTTCGAGAGCCCGCATCGCATAGCGCAGTCACTCGCTGATGCCCGGGATGCGTTCGGTTCCGAGCGTCCGGTTGCGGTGTGCCGCGAGCTCACCAAGATGTTCGAAGAAGTGAAGCGTGGTCCGCTTGGCGAGGTAGCAGAGTGGGCACGAGACGAGGTGCGCGGCGAAATCGTTGTCGTGATCGGGGGAGCGCCAGTCGGGGCATCCGTGAACGTGGCGGATGCGCTCGCCGAAGTCACACGACTGACGCTCGACGGTGTGGGACTCAATGAGGCGTGCGCGCAGGTCGCACACCTGACGGGTCTGCGCAAGCGAGACCTCTATCAGGGTGCGTTGGCCGCGCGCCCCAAGATTTAGACTCTAGGCATGTCTCCGCGCCCCCACTTTTACGTCACGACGCCGATTTTCTACGTCAACGACGTGCCACACATCGGCCACGCGTACACCGAGGTCGCGGCGGATGTACTTGCGCGCTGGCACCGGCAAGCCGGCGACGACACGTGGCTCTTGACCGGCACCGATGAACACGGACAGAAAATTCTTCGCACCGCGACGGCCAATGGAGCCACCCCACAAGAGTGGGCCGATCGTCTGGTCGAGAGCGCGTGGAAACCGTTGCTCACGACCATTGACATTCGCAATGACGATTTCATTCGCACGACCGAACCTCGCCACGAAGACAACGTGCAGAAGTTTTTATCGTTGCTGCACGACAAAGGCTTCATTTACACGGGGGAGTATGAAGGTGCCTACTGCGTCGGCTGCGAGGAGTACAAACAGTCGAGTGACCTGGTCGACGGAACCGGCGAGTACGAGGGTCAACAAGTCTGTGCCATTCACTCCAAGCCCGTCGAAATTCTGCACGAAAAGAACTACTTCTTTCGAATGAGTGAGTTCACGCAGCAATTGCTTGACCTCTATGACGCGCGTCCAGATTTTGTGCAACCCGAATCGGCACGAAACGAAGTCATCCAATTCGTTCGCCAGGGTCTTTCCGACCTCTCGATTTCGCGCAGCACATTTGACTGGGGTATCAAACTCCCGTGGGACGACACGCACGTTGTCTACGTCTGGTTCGACGCTTTGCTCAACTACATCACCGCCGCAGGCTACGGATCCGACGAAGCCAAGCTCGCCCAGCTATGGCCCGCGACGCACATCGTGGGTAAGGACATCCTGCGCTTTCACGCCGTCATTTGGCCGGCCATGCTGCTCGCCGCGGGTATCGAAGTGCCACACCAGGTGTTCGGCCACGGGTGGCTGCTCG
Organism: Microbacteriaceae bacterium; assembly: GCA_049314515.1. GTDB lineage: Bacteria > Actinomycetota > Actinomycetes > Actinomycetales > Microbacteriaceae > RFQD01. The sequence continues at coordinate 3,504 of JBMOEY010000089.1, read as the reverse complement.
TGGGCGGCGAAAAGATGTCGAAGTCGAAACTCACGGGTATCGCGCCCAATGAGATCACCGACACGTTCGGTTCGGATGCGTTTCGCTACTACTTCTTGAGCGCCATCGCTTTTGGGCAAGACGGGTCATTCTCGTGGGAAGACCTCTCTGCTCGGTACCAGGCGGAACTCGCCAACGGGTTTGGCAACCTTGCCTCGCGCGTCATTGCAATGACGCTGAAATACTTTGACGGAGTAATCCCGGCCGCAGTGGATGTTCTGCCCGAAGACCAGGCCATCGCCGATGTTGCGCTCGCTGCCGTGGCGCAAGCCGACGATGCCATTAACCGGCTCGCGATTCACGAGGCGATTGCCTCGGTCTGGACCATCGTCGATGCTCTCAACGGTTACATCACCGAGCAGGCACCGTGGGCGCTCGCTAAAGACCCGGCGCAGGCGGATCGCCTGGCCACCGTGCTCTACATGTGCGCGGAGGGTTTGCGCGTGCTGTCGGTCGCACTCTCGCCGATCATCCCGAAGGCGACGGCAACCCTCTGGTCAGCCTTGGGAGCCCGCGATTCGATGGGAGTTCTCGACGACCAGCTGGTTCGTGACGCCGGTCGCTGGGGTCAGCTTCCGACCGGAACTCGAGTTGCGAGTTTGGAGCCCTTGTTCCCGCGCATCGAATCGGAAGTTGCGTCCGAAACAAGCACGGAATAGATATATGTCTGAATCGGCATATATTCGGCATCGCGATACGACCGCAGAGCACGGCCAGACGCGTGACCTGTTATATCCGCCGGCCCCCGAACCGTTGCCCGTCGCGGTGTATGACAACCACACGCATCTTGAAATTTCTGATGGAGATCAACCACTCAACTACCACGAGCAGGTACACCGGGCCGCTGAGGTCGGAGTCATTGGCGTGATTCAGGTCGGCGGCGACGTTCCGACTTCGGAATGGTCGGCACACACCGCCGCCACCGAGCCACGCATGTTGGCTGCCGTGGCCATTCACCCGAACGAAGCACCTCACTATGCGGTGGCGGGCACACTCGACGCGGCCATCGCGCGCATTGATGACCTGGCTGCCCTGCCGCGAACGCGAGCCATCGGTGAGACCGGGCTTGACTACTTTCGCACCGGCCCCGACGGACGCGAAGCTCAGCAGTTTTCGTTCGAGGCGCACATCGGACTGGCAAAGAAACACGGCATTGCCATGCAGATTCACGATCGGGATGCACACGACGACGTGATTGCGACACTGCTCCGGGCAGGAGCGCCCGACATCACGGTCTTCCACTGCTTCTCGGGCGACGCCGACATGGCCCGCATCGCCGCTGACCACGGCTGGTATCTGTCGTTTTCGGGAACCATCACGTTCAATAAGAACGAGCACTTGCGCGAGGCGCTGCGGTCGATTCCCCGCGAGTTGATTTTGGTTGAAACCGATGCCCCGTTTCTCACGCCCACCCCCTACCGTGGTCGCCCCAACGCCCCCTACCTCGTGCCGATTACGATGCGTGCAATGGCGGAGATACTCGACGCCGACCTCGGTGACCTGTGTGCGCAGGTTGCTACGAACACCGAACGCGCCTACGGTTCGTGGGCGGATGGGCTCGCATGACACTGCTCGGTGCAGCCGAAATTCGCGAACTTGCGGAACGACTCGACATTTCGCCGACCAAGAAACTTGGGCAAAACTTTGTCATCGACGCCAACACCGTTCGCAAAATCGTCAAGACTGCAAAGGTTGAGCCCGGTGACACGGTGGTCGAGATTGGTCCGGGGTTAGGGTCACTCACGCTCGGATTACTCGAGGCCGGCGCGAGCGTGGTGGCCGTTGAGATCGACGCCCGACTCGCGGCAGCCTTGCCTGGCACGGTGAACGTGCATGCACCGGATTCGTCGCTGACGGTCATCCATCAGGATGCCCTCACGGTTGTCGATCTGCCGGGGGAGCCGAGTCGGCTCGTGGCCAACCTGCCGTACAACGTGTCGGTGCCGGTGCTCTTGCACTTCATGGAGAACTTTCCGAGTATTCGCTCGGGCGTGGTCATGGTGCAAGCCGAAGTGGGTCATCGTCTGGCGGCCTCCCCGGGGTCAAAAATTTATGGGAGCCCGAGTGTGAAAGCGGCGTGGTACGGCACGTGGCGGATCGCAGGCACGGTCAGTCGGCAGGTGTTTTGGCCCGTACCGAACGTCGACTCGGTGCTCGTGGCATTTGAGCGCCATGCGACGGCGGTTGGCGAAATTGATCAGCCCGACGAAGTCAACGAACCCGGTGACGAGGCGTTGCGTAGACGCACGTTTGTCGTGGTAGACGCGGCCTTCGGACAACGGCGCAAGATGCTACGTCAGGCACTTTCCGGGGTTTTCGGCTCGAGCGAGGCCGCGTCTGCGGCACTCGAACGAGCGGGCATCGCCCCCACTCGCCGTGGCGAGGAGCTCGTGCTCGACGAGTTTGTGCGGCTCGCTTCGCACACTCGCGTGCCGTAACCCGCTGTTGGACATGCCACGGCGTTTCACCTAGGATTTGAGCCGGGCACTAAGGCCAAAAGATAAGGGTTTTCCATGCATAAAAAACTTCTGGCCGGTTTTGTCGCGGGCGTGGCTTCCGTGGCGATGATGGCAGCACCATCGTTTGCCGCGGTCACCGACCCCGGTGTACTCGTCACTATCAACCCCGGCGGCGGTCTCGGCCTCAACGACGGTCTGAAGCTCGACATCGCATACGGCCAGATTCAGATCGGCCGCAACGGTAGCGGGCAGCTCTATGACGAATCCGATATTCCGAGCGCGGCAGTTCCGAACGATATGGAGAACTTCTTTGTTGTGGCTCTCTCCGACGGCGCGAACACGACATTCATCGGAAACACGTACCCCCGAGCGTCGGGCACGGGTTCGCGTCACGACTGGAGCTCGTTCACCTCGGAATCGGTGTTGACCGACGGCAACAAGAGTGGCGTTGTCATCAACCACCTCAAGTATGGAACGGGTACGAGCGAGGTTCTCCTTGACGTCACCTGGACTTACACCTACCCCAACCAGTTTTTCAACGTCACGGCGGACCTCCAATTGGGTTCGGACTACATTGGTGCGGGCAAGCAGCACAGAATCTACTGGTATACCGACTCGTACCTTGAGGGCTCTGACTCAGGAAACCAGTTCGGTGGTATAACTCCCGCCGGTCAGGAGGTCGCGGGTGTGGCCAGCGCAGCTGGGACTCAAATCGAGGCGTTCCGCCAGGTGTCGGGACAGAGTCTAAAGTGGTTCTCTGGCTATTACACCTGTCCTTTCGACGACCCGACCAGCGGCCCGTTCTCTAACGTGCAAGTGTGTGGAACTGCTTCCGGCGCCAACGGATACGTGTCGGCGTTTGCTGACTTTCCGAATGTTGCTGCGCCGGCAACCTTGATTGACAACGGGTTCGGTGTCAACTCTGCGTCCTCGGCCGCCGCTTCGAACTCTGTCACCTTTGACCTGGTCTTCGCGAGCTGCTTGACGGGCGTTTCTGCACTGCCCT
>JBMOEY010000088.1:0-5959 GCA_049314515.1 Microbacteriaceae bacterium | reverse complement strand
CGGCGTCGCACTCCACCACGAGCCGCGCCGCTGAGGCAGTGGCCGCCGCGCGGGTGGGTGGATGCACGGACCTCACACTGCTCGCATGCACGAGCTCATATCCGGCTCAACCTGATGATGCGAATCTTCTCCGGATGCGTGCCATGGCGGACATCTTCGGAGTCAAAGTTGGTCTCTCTGACCACACCATGGGTCTGGGTGTTTCGGTTGCGGCCGCGGCTCTGGGAGCCACGGTCATTGAGAAGCACGTCACGTTATCCCGCGCCGATGGAGGAGTGGACAGTGCTTTCTCTCTTGAGCCAGCGGAACTCGCTCAACTCGTCGAGGCATGTGATGCGGCTGTTCGATCACTTGGAAGTGCGAGTGCTTGGGCAACCTCGGCAGAAAATGAGTCGCTTCGACTTCGTCCCTCGCTTTACGTTGCGGAAGATGTCAAGGCGGGGGACGTCGCGAACCTGACAAACGTTCGATCCGTTCGTCCGGCCGGAGGGTTACCTCCGAAAGAATTTGACCGCGTGGTTGGTCGAACTTTCTCGGTGGATGCCCCGAAAGGCACTCCCGTGAGCTGGGATCTGTTCTAGTTCGCTCGTTCGTAGTGGCCGACGCCATTAGCGGACTCGGCGAGTTCGAAGCCGGCTTTCGTGAAGAGAGCCACGCTCGCCGAATTTGAGTCGCGAATGCGGGCCGTCACGCGCGCGACGCTCGGCCAGTCGTCGCTGAATCGACGAAGCCCACTGCGCAGTGCCTCGGTGCCAAATCCGCGTCCGCGGGCGAGGGGGTTAACATTGATGCTCACTTCGGCCTGCTCCCCGGAGTCATCGAGATCAAATCGAACCATGCAGACTGGTTCGACCGTCTCGTCGCCGAGGTCAGCTTCGCAGATGTAAATCTTGCGCCGGGGGTTGGCCATGCTCGCCGCGAACCACCTGTCGTGGTCCGTCCAGTTCACTTCCTCGGTCGACAGTGACACCGAGCGAGTGGTGGGGTCATTTCGCCACTCGAAGATGTCGCGTGAATCATCTGAGGTGGCGTTGCGCACGTGAAGAGACGGCGACGGCATGGAGCGATTATTGCATCCGAGGACCGTATCAGTGGTCTGTTAGCGTTGACTTTCGTGAAGGCCCTCTTTTTTTCTCCGTTCGCGAATATTTGGGACCATTCGTTTCCGGAGGGGCTGGTCGCCGACGCCTTGCGAGATCGTGGATTCAACGTCGCGATGGTTCGCTGCGACGGGATTTTTGAATCATTTTGTGTCGCCATGTCCGCTTCGGGGCTCACGGCCCAAGACGCCCTCGCGAAGAAAAAACAAGTGTGTGGCGCGTGCCGAAAGCGGCGTGACATTCTCGACGAGAGCATGAAGTTCCCGTCGATGCAGCTCGAGTCATTTCTCACTCCCGATGACTATCGAGAAGCGGAGGAACTTTCTGCCTCGGTTGCGTTAGACAACTGGCCAGCTTTGGATGTCGATGGCGTGCCCATCGGGCGCTATGCCGCGTATGAGTTTCTTCTCAATTACAAGATTTTGGGAACGGCCATTCCGGAGAACCTGTTTCCTCTTTATCGCAATCAATTGCGCAATAGCTTGCTTGCTTTTCGCGGCAGTGAACGGATTATCTCAGCGGAACAACCAGACGTAGTCCTCACGTATAACCGTCTCTACGGCGTGAATCATGCGTTTCTTGTCGTCGCCGAACGCCGCGGGATTCCGACGTACTCACTTCAGGGTGGAGGCCACGTCACGCACCGTGCCGAGACCATGACGATGTTTCGAGATAGCGAAACACTGTTCGGTGTGTTCGACAGCGACAGCTGGCGAAGATTCAAAGGCGAACCCATCGATGAACGACAAATGAGTCTGGTGAATTCGCACTTTGACGGCGTCATGGAGGCGAGCAGTGCATTCGCGTACTCGAGCGCGTTTCAAGCCGCCGAGCCGAACACCACACGAGCGCGCTTCAACATTCCTGAAGATGCGCCCGTCTTGCTCATCCCCATGTCGAGCGAAGATGAACTCAATGCGGCACAGCTCGCCGACTTACTTCCGGACACCTCGCATCTACCGAACCTCTTTGAGAATCAATTCGAGTGGATTCGCTACCTTTTCAACTTCGCAACCACGAGACCTGATTACCGGTTCATCCTGCGACTTCATCCGCGCATGTTTCCGAATAAGCGCGAGAATGTCGTCGCCCCCGTCGTGGAACGCGTGATGAAACTCATTGAGGAAGCGCCGGAGAACGTCGCGATTAACATGCCCTCGGATGACGTGAGTATTTATGACTTGGTGCAGATTGTGGACGTGTTATTGGGTTACCGCTCCAACGTTGGTGCCGAGTTTGCCGCGTTTGGTATCCCGGTAGTGGTGCCAGCGAACAAAGACTTCTTCACCTACCCGTCCGAAATAAATCGCACTGGCTACAGCGAAGAGGAATATGCCCGACTGATTGATGAGGCTGTTGGTGAAGGTTGGTCCATTGAAAACATGCGGATCGTGTATCGCTGGCTTGCCTACTTGTTTACTCGCATCGCCGTTGATTTTTCGGATTCCGTGTCGGCGCAACCAAGTGCCATTCGGCCCAAAAAGCCGGGATTTCGCCTGTGGCTCTGGCGCAAGATGGTCTTCTTCATCATTCAGTTTGGCCCGCTCATTCGCGAGCGTATCGCTCTTCGGGGTCGCAGTTCGTCAGAAATTACGAAAGATATCTTCGCTGACGTGATCAAGAATGGACGATCAAACCTTGCCGAGTCGATTGCCTGGAAGCGCTCTGCAACTTCGCTCACCCGCGAGACGACGATGCTTCGCGAACGGCTTGTCGAACTGGAGCGCGATAGATGGAGCAACTTTGTGAGTGAAAAATCGCTCGCCAAAACGATCTCTGCATACTTGGCGAATCCGAAGTAGCGAGCAACAGAACTGTCCCGCTCACACCAACAGATGCGAGCGGGACAGTTCCCATGTGGGGTATTTCTTGAGGAACGCTTCTTCAGCAGAGAGCTGGGGACTACGAGGAAACCTTTGCTGCCGCGGCGAGGCCGATTTCCAGGTCTGCCTTCAGGTCGGCCACGTTTTCGATGCCAATCGAGAGGCGCACCAGGCCGGGTGTCACACCCGTGGTGAGCGCCTGCTCGGGCGTCAGCTGCGAGTGTGTCGTCGAGGCCGGGTGAATGACGAGCGAGCGAACGTCACCAATGTTGGCAAGGTGGCTGAACAACTCGAGGCCGTCGACGAATGCCTTACCGGCGTCAACGCCTCCCTTGAGCTCGAACGACACGATCGCGCCGACACCCTTGGGTGCGTACTTCTGTCCCGTCGAGAACCACGGGCTCGACTTGAGACCGGCGTAGTTCACCGACTCAACCTGCGGGTGCTTTTCAAGCCATTCGGCAATTTCCTTGGCGTTCTCGACGTGACGCTCAATACGCAAGGACAGCGTTTCGATTCCCTGAATGAGCTGCCACGCGCTGGCCGGAGCGATTGCTGCTCCGATGTCGCGAAGCAACTGAACACGAGCTTTGATGATGTACGCGATCGCGTCGCCGAGCACCGTGGTGTAGCTTGCGCCGTGGTACGACGGGTCTGGCTCGGTCAGGCCGGGGAATTTCTCGACGTTCTTGGACCAAGCGAACTTGCCACCGTCGACGATAACGCCACCGATGACCGTGCCGTGGCCGCCGAGGAACTTGGTTGCTGAGTGGATGACGATGTCGGCACCGTGCTCGAGCGGACGAATCAGGTACGGCGTTGCAATCGTGTTATCGACGATGAGTGGAACGCCGTTCTTGTGCGCCACCTTCGACACCAATTCGATGTCCAGGATGTTCACACGCGGGTTGCCAATGGTCTCGGCGAAGAACAACTTTGTGTTCGGGCGAACGGCGCGCTGCCACTCGTCGGCGTCATCCTGGTTCTCAACGAACGTGTGCTCGATTCCGAGCTTTGCCAGCGTGTACTTGAAGAGGTTGTAGGTACCACCGTAGATCGATGATGACGAAACGATGTGGTCACCCGCCTGCGCGATGTTCAAGATAGCGATCGTTTCGGCAGCCTGGCCCGAAGAAACGAGCAGCGCGGCCGTGCCACCTTCGAGAGCGGCGACGCGCTGTTCGACGACATCTTGCGTGGGGTTCTGGATACGCGTGTAGATGTTGCCGAACTCGGCGAGAGCGAAGAGGTTGGCGGCGTGCTCCGAGCTGTTGAACACGTACGACGTGGTCTGGTAGATCGGCGTGGCCCGAGCGTTGGTTACTGGGTCGGGGCTGGCACCCGAGTGCACCTGCTTGGTTTCAAATTTCCATTCGGCGGGGTTGGTCATGTTGTGCTCCGTGAACTTGGTGAGTGAGATGGTGGTTGTTATGGTCTGATAGGCACCGTATTCCGCCGGTCATCGCCTGCTCAACGTTGCGAGTAACACTCGGTAATAGAAGCGATTGAGTACCCTTGTCGCATGGCAGACAAGAAGGTCACTCGCGACACGTCAAAAGACGCTCCGGCTGCGAATACGGAAACGATTCTCGACACCATTTTGGATGTGCGTTCGGCCCGGGAGATTCGCTGGGACAACGCGACAACCTGGCCCATGATCGTGTTGTCGTTGGTTTTTCTCGTGGCGTATTCGGTCATGATTCTGGATGATCAGCCGTTTCGTGGCTCGGTAGATCTTGTCATTTTGGGCATCATTACGGTGACCTATGTCGCATTCATCATTGATTTTTTCGTGCGAATGCACCTGTCGGAGCACCGCATTCGGTTCGTCCGAAACAACATCATCGACTTGTTTTCGCTCCTCATCCCCCTGCTACGCCCGCTTCTGCTGCTGGAGTATCTCGGTCGGATTCGAATCTTCAGCGGCGCGTCCGGTGCGTCTCTGCGCGCAAGAATCTCGATTTATGCTGGCGGTTCCGCCGTGCTCTTCATCTACGTGATTTCGCTTGCGGTGTTCGCGTGCGAACGACACGCACCGGGCGCCACGATTGTGTCGTTTGGTGACTCGTTGTGGTGGGCGATGTGCACGATTTCGACCGTGGGCTACGGCGACATGGTTCCGGTGACGGTCCCGGGCCGGATTTTTGCCGTCATGCTTATGCTCGGTGGAGTCGCCATCGTGGGTGCGGCGACGGCGACGATCGTGTCCGCGATGAATGAACGCGTGGTTGTTGCGCGAGCTCGCGCCGAGCACGGACGGCGGCAGGCCGAGGCGAAGAAGGCGCCACGCTCCAAGTGACGCACGTTCGGTTGCTCGATTGGTCGCTCGACGAGCTCGTCCGCCGTGGGGATATCGACGTTTCGTGGCTGGATGCCCTTCGGCCCGTCGAACCGCAACTCGCGAGCCTCGCGCACACCTTGTCGGGCACTCCGTTCTTGCCCGATTCTTCTCACGTTTTTCGCGCGCTGCAGACGCCACTCGATGCTGTCGTGGTGCTTTTGTTGGGGCAGGACCCGTATCCCAAACACGGTTTGGCGATGGGTCTGGCTTTTTCGGTGCCGGCCGATGTGCGACCCCTCCCGGGTTCGTTGCGAAACATCTGTGCCGAGCTCGTTTCCGACCTGGGTGCCTTCACACCAGCGACCGGAGACCTGACACCGTGGGTTCAGCGCGGGGTTATGTTGCTCAATCGCACACTGACGGTGTCGCCTGGGAGTTCCGGATCTCATGAGCGTCTCGGGTGGCACGTGGTGACGGACGCGATTATCACGGCACTGGCCGACCGACCGGCACCACTGGTCGTGCTCGCGTGGGGCCGTGTCGCTCAGAACGCGGTGGCTCCGTTGGCGCAGCGCGTGAATGTGCGCATTATTGAGTCTGCGCATCCGAGTCCACTGTCCGCAGCTCGCGGGTTTCTCGGCAGCAAGCCCTTTAGCCGGGCAAACAAGGCGCTCCTCGAGCTCGGTGTCGAGCCTGTCGACTGGTCGCTCTAACTGCCGGAACGCACGGTCGCGCGACCGATTGAGTGATACGTG
>JBMOEY010000087.1:0-6055 GCA_049314515.1 Microbacteriaceae bacterium | reverse complement strand
CCCACGTTTGGGGTCGAACGGCGCGATTCGCTACTTTGTCGGAGCCGTCCCGTAAGGGTCAGGATTCATCTGGTCGTTGGGCATCCCACCGTTGGGCATCTGTTGCGGCATTCCGTCGTCCATCTGGGGTCCCATCTTGTCGCCCTTGCCACCTTGGGCACCACGGTCACCATCATGGCCACCGTTGCGGTTGTCCCGATCGCCGGCGCCGGGCATTCCGCCCTGCCGGTCCTGACGGACGTGACCGCGGTCGTTGTCGGCCGCAGCGTGAACAATGGCGGCTCCGGCAACGCTCGTGCCGAGCAGCAGCGCGAGCCCTGCGGCAGAGATTCCGATGATGGCGCCGACGCCCAGCTTGCGCTGGGTCGAACTGGCCGCCGATGCGTCACGCGACGTCGGCTGCTTGGCCGACGCTGCTTTCGCACCGTCGGCAGCGGGCGGGTTGTATACGGGCTTCTTCTCAGCCATGGTTTTCTCCTTGCGTTGATGTGCTGATGGCTCTTCACGCATCAGGTTGTGACTCAAGAATGAATTTGGCTTCTATGTGTTCGCTATGAGACGCGTGTGATTCTCTTTTGAAATTCTGGCGGCTTCGGCGACGATCCGTTTGGCCATGCCGGGAAAAATGAGGCCGTGAAATGGCAGGACGGAAAGCCAATACAGCCTCCCGGCCAATCCTTTGGGGAAAAATATCGCCCGCTGGCGATAACGCGATGTTGTCGGGGAAAGAGCTTCGGCAGAAAGCTCGAGCCACGCACGCCCTGGAACCTTCATCTCTGCCCGAAGCCGCAGAAACCGACCTCGGTCAAGTCGCTCGACACGCCACCAATCGAGCGCCTCTCCGGCACGCAAGACAGCGGCATTGGTGCGACCACGTCGCAAACCCACGCCACCAACGAGTTTGTCAATCGCCCCTCGGGCGCCCCACGCCATCGGCATGGAATACCAACCGTTGTCTCCCCCGATGGATTCAATGACCGTCCACAAATCGTCCACGCTCGCCGCGCATTCACGAGAGCGCTGATCCGTGTACACGGTAAAGCCAGCCCATTCGGGGTCGGTCGGTAGCGGATCACTCGGGGCAGACGCTATCGACGTGTTCTGCCAGCTCGTTTCAATCTGCCCTTCGGCCATGCGCTCGAGTGCGAGATGGACAGCCCGTCGATACGACGTCAACCCACCCTCAGGTTGAGGTATCAGCGAATCCACATCATGTTCACTCATCACACAGTCGTGTTGAAGGCTCGCGATGATAGGAACCGCGAGTGCTCGAGGAATGGGTGTGACCAAATTCACCCACTGGCTCGCCAAGTAGGGCGTCAACACTGGTAGCCGGATGATTGTTCGCTTGCGCATCCCGGCTTCAACGGCGTACTCGTTCATCATGTCGCCGTAGGTCAACACGTCGGGACCCCCGATGTCGAGCGTTCGGTTGACCGTCGCTGGTACGTCAGCTGCGCGAATCAAGTAGTACAAGACGTCACGAACGGCAATGGGCTGGATGAGGTTTCCCACCCACTTGGGTGCAGTCATGATCGGCAGCACATCGGTGAGGTGACGGATCATCTCAAAGCTCGTTGAACCTGAGCCAATGATCACACCGGCTTGAAGAGCAATAGTAGGCACTCCGCTCTCAAGCAGTATGTGACCCACCTCAGCACGAGATCGCAGGTGCTTGCTGAGTGTGGTCGATGTCGGATGCAGTCCACCCAAATACACAATCCGGCCAACACCAGCGGCCTTGCACGATTGGGCGGCATTGTGTGCGGCCGTCGTTTCCATCGATTCAAAGTCGCCCGATTGACCCATCGAATGAACCAGGTAGTAAAAGACATCCGCTCCCTGACACGCCTCGTCGAGAGCATCACGAGAGGCCATGTCGCCTTCCACAATGTCAACCCGGCGGCGCCAGGGTACGTCTCGCAACTTCTCGGCATTTCTAACGAAAACGCGAACGTCAAATCCGGCGTCCAACAATCGCGGCACCAAACGACCGCCAATGTAGCCCGTAGCACCCGTGACAACAGCCAGTCGCTTCCCCATGTGAATGAACACTAGGCGTATCTGCGTCATCACGCACGCGACGCGCGCAACGGTCGAGCCGACTAGCCTTAACGCGTGGGAATTTGGTGGGACAGCCGGTCCAACACGTTTCGAGTCGTGTTCGTCGCCGCGATGCTGACAGCGATGATTTTCGTGCTGTCAATCGTTACCGCTCTGACGCAACCGACCCACAATTCATCACCGATAGCTGCCGAGTCCCACGCGCCAACCACGCCCACCCTGAGTTCAGATTCGACTTCGACGTCGAGCAGCGACAAGGCCGCATCCACCCCTTCGTCGACCGCAACGCCAACAACCTCCGCGAGCGCGCCGAGAACGGGTGTGGCGGGCGATGCGCTCATGTTCGAGGCCATGCTGGCGCAACTCCCCGAAGACAACAGCCCAGGGTCACACGGAGGCTACAACCGCGATCTGTTCAACGCATGGATTGATGCCAACGGTGATGGCTGCAATACCCGCGCGGAAGTTTTGAAATCGGAGACCTCGTCGGCGATTAGTGCCCACGGAACGTGCACGATTGACACCGGCAGCTGGTACTCCGCCTACGACGGAATCTGGTTCACCTCGGCGAAAGATCTCGATATCGACCACTTTGTGCCTCTGAAAGAGGCATGGGTTTCGGGTGCCTGGCAGTGGACGGGTGCAACTCGCACCGCTTTTGGCAACGACTTGGGCTACGCAGCGAGTCTGCTCGCCGTCTCGTCATCATCGAATAGGTCCAAAAGTGACAATGATCCTGCACGGTGGCTCCCGCGAAACTCTGATTTCTATTGCGACTACGCCGCCACGTGGGTGGCTGTGAAGTGGAGATGGAATCTCTCCGTCGACGCTCTCGAACGCGACGCGTTGAACCGACTTCTCGGCCCGTGCTCGAGCCTCAGCGTCACGGTGCCGGATCGAGCGAACGTGTCCGTCAATCCCGACGCGCGTAACGACGCTACGTCCCCGGGGGGCGGAGGTTCAGGCGACGGAATTATCGACCCTAACTTTGGGACGTGCTCCAAGGCCAAGGCGAACGGGTACGGACCATACCTTCGCGGCGTGGATCCTGAATACGACTTCTATCGGGACGCGGACAAAGACGGCAGGGTGTGCGAATGACGAAAGCCCCGGGGACTCCCGGGGCTTTCGCGTGAGCTAGCTTTTCTGCTGGCTTTTCAGTCTTGGTCAGTAGACGCGCGACGCGCTACTTGCTGCCGCAACCGCAGCTACCGCCGCAGCAACCGCCACCTTCGCCGCCACCAACGGTGGCCGAGGGGGCTTCCAGCTTGATGTTTGACACTGCCATGAGCACTCCTTTGTTTGATGAGTGCTGACGGATAACCGTCAGCGCCGGGCAACTATTCCCGGTGGTCTTCGTTAAGTGTGCGCCCTCGAGCGCTTTTTTTGCAACGTCACGCCGGTGACCAGCAAAATCGCTCCCACGATTGTCCAGGCGAGAAGAGTGATCCATTGAGTTGTTTGGCTCGCATCCGGAAAGAATGAGATTCGACGCAACAGGCTGACTTCACTGCCGAGTGGAAGTAATTGCCCCAGGCTACCCAAGGGTGCCGGGTAAAACTCGACGGGAAGAGAAGTTCCCGAAATGGGATTTCCAATGATGAAGAACAACAAGATGCCCACGATGATCCCAGGAAACTTGAACAGCGCTTGTAGTCCGACGAGAACAAACCCCACCGCCGCGATGCCCAGCGAGATGGCAAGCCACTCCAACCACCAGTTTCCAATCAGAATGCCTAAGCCTTGGAGGATTCCCGCAATGGCCGCACCCGCGACGAACGAAACCTTGACCAGGAACACGGCGCGCTGGCGATAAAAGCGCATGCGGATGGTCGCCAAGAGTGCCGCGACGATTCCCGCAATGACAAGCGGCAGAGCCGCCGCGGCGAGTCCGGCTCCACGAGCATCCGTTGGTGGGAGCGGCACGACGTCCGTCACCTGGGGGCTCAGGACCGTGAGTCCGTAACTGCGCGCGGTCGCATCCGCAATCTGCTGACCAATCTGCGTGAGGACCTGGGCGACCGCGGCATTGGCCGCGCTGGCCGTGAGTACGTCGAGTCCGGCATCGCTCAACACGAAGGCTCCGTAAATTTCTCGATGCTCAATCGCTGCGGTGGCGGCATCTGCGGATTCGTATTCGGTCCAGACGAAACCACCTGGCGCTTTTCCGTCAACGGCCGATTCGACAGCTGACGTGACTGCGGCAGGACCAACAATCCCGACGGGGAGTGACGCGGGGGTCGCATTGACAAGGGGCCACGCGAAAATCACCAGAATCAGGCTGACTATCACCGTCTCCATGATGGTCACCAAAATGATGGGCTTCCAGAACGCCATTGACCAGGTGGCCGGCGGCAGTGGGGATGCGCCCGAAGCCGTTGCCTCGGATGTACCCGATGTCGCGCGCGTCGTCACTGCGGCTGGGTTGGGTTGAGCGGTGGATTTCTTTGACGAGGCCATTCGCTCATCATAGGGACGTCGCGAGGTCTACCGGTGCACACAGATCAGGGCCGCTGTTTCGCACGTTGCCGACGCGTCGATCGACAGGATGGAACTCCAAATGCTCCGCAACTTTGTCGCTTTCTGCCATCAGGAGATCGAGGGCTCCGGGCGTATCGGTCCCATCATGGCGCAGCCAGGCCGCGTACGCGTCGGAAGTGAGCATCACCGGTAATCGCTCGTGCAATTGCGCTGCGGGACCGACCGCTGGACGAGTCAGAATTGCGATCGACCTCCGTGCGGGATGTTCCTCCGAACGCCACACCTCTGTGATGCCAGCGAATGCGAGGCCGCGAGAGTCGTGGATGAAGTACGGTTGCGCCACGCCATCCGCACCGGTATGCCATTCGTAATATCCGCTGGCAGGAACAATGCAACGACCGGTCTGAAAAGCTTTACGAAACATTCCATTTGTCGCAACCGTCTCAATGCGGGCGTTGATGGGCTGCGGTCGCTCCGTAAAGGACTGTTTCCAACGTGGGACAAAACCCCAGTGCGCCATTTCCGCGCGCCGTGCTTCTTTTCCCGAGACCGGGTCGAGCGACTCCAACACAATCGGGACTTCCGAGGTCGGCGCGATGTTGAAATTTTCGAAGTTCTCCGGCCAACCAGGGAGTTGCGATAGCAGTTCCGGCATTTCTCCGGGCAGCGTGCGTGCCACGACATAACGACCGCACATCTGACACCTCCCGGTGAGCCTAGTTTCGCCCTACAAGGCTAGAGGTTTGTCCGCATTGTCGGTGGGGTGCGTTAACGTCTGCTCACTCGAGTTCATGATTACGGGGAAAGTGCTGGGGGTACATGGAAAACACCAATCCAAACGAAAAGAGCCTGCCGGCGAGACGACGGCGCTGCACGCTTCGTACCGAGGGGCACGGCGAATTGGGCGCCGTGCCCGATTTTTCAGATCATCCTGCGCTGTGGGTTCACGGCACCCTCGAACCGCTCTCGCTCGAGCGCGTCGACGACGTACCCGGAGCTCAGCCGTTGAGATTCGTTCCCAACCTCTCGCGGCCGCATACCGTCGAAGACCCAATTGGAATCCCCGTTGAACTCTTCCATCATGCGTCGGTAGAAATCAGGCGTCGCGTGGCGCTAGGTCTGACGCCGATTTGGTACCCCGTGGCGTGCGTCCTCGTGGTCGGGCATCGCCGATTCGATATGAGCCTTATTCCCGTTCCCCAGTGCGCCACCACGCCTACGGAGCCGCCTTCGATACGGGAGAGACGTGAGAGAAGCCGAGAACTCTTCGCCGAATTGCGACTCGAGCTGTATCGCGAGTCATTTTCTGAATGGATGCGCCACCGTGACATTTCACGATTGGACGCGCCTCCGCTGCGCATTTTCGATGCACTGATGCACGCGTGGGCGGCCCCCGAGCACGCAATTACCCACGATCATCTTGAGTTTCGTGATGCCCTACTCACGGCACTGGCTCTACTGGTCGACGTGCATAAGCGACCCGACCCCGAGTGCTAGGCCGCGTGACCCG
>JBMOEY010000086.1:0-6115 GCA_049314515.1 Microbacteriaceae bacterium | reverse complement strand
CAGTATCAGTATCCGGTCGCTCATCGACTTCTCGAGAAGTGCGATGCGGTGCTTCGAATTCCGGGGGAGTCGCGCGGTGCAGATATCGAAATAGCCAAGGCCCGTGAGCTGGGCAAGATCGTTTTCGAAAGCCTGGATGACGTTCCCGAAGTTGAACCGACCTCCTAGAGACCTAATTGTGCCAGCGGTGGCGAGATAACCCACAGCACTTGGCTTTCGGTGTCCAACGGATTGAACCAGTTGTGCTGAGTGCGACCAGAGAATGTCGTGGAGTCTCCGGTTTTGAGAGTGCGCAACTCGTCGCCCACCTCGAGGCAGAGTTCGCCCTGAAGCACGATCACAAAGATGGTTTCCGTGTCGAGTGAATAGGCGCCGCCTGATCCGCCACCGGGTTGCATGGCGGTGCGCATGACTTGCACCCACTTTTCGTCTTGCGGCGTCAGGAGGTATTCCTGCAAATTCTCGCCACCCATGTACATCGGAATTCCGCCATGAACGATGGGGTTCTCGGGATACGTGAACAGCGACCCAATAGTCACACCGAGCACGTCACAAATGCGCAAGAGAACAGGAACAGATACGCGGGTCTTGCCTCTTTCCGCGAGACTCAAAAATCCTTTTGACACGCCCGCCTGTTCCGCAACGGCAGTCACTGAAAGCCCCCGGGCAAGCCGCCGACGTCGAAGTTGCGGACCAACATTTTCCATGCCGCGACTCTGCGCCTCGTTTTGTGACATGAGCACATTGTCCCCCAGCAGTGACCAAAAAGGTTGTGTCCGTGCCGAAATCACGCCACGATGTGTTTAGTGCTGTTAAACAGTCACTCTCGCCGTAAACATTGGAGTTCGCGTGAAGGCAGTCGTATTCGATGGAACGGATGTTCGTGTCACGACAGTCGACCTGGCTGAACCCGGTCCGGGAGAAGTGCGTGTCAAAGTTGCGGCGGCCGGTGTCTGTCACTCCGACCTGCATGTTCTTCGCGGCGAATGGGATGTACCGCTCCCTCTCGTGATGGGGCACGAGGGCTCGGGTGTTGTCGACGCGCTGGGGGAGGGTGTCACGTCACTCTCGATCGGCGATCACGTCGTTCTGTCGTGGGTACCGAGCTGTGGAACGTGCCGGTATTGTCTGCTCGGCCGCCCGGCTCAGTGTGAGTTAGTCGCGACAGTGGTCGCTCCCGGCGGAGTGCTCTATGACGGCACGAGCCGCCTCTCGCAGAACGGCGCCGTTCTTCACCACTACTTGGGTGTGTCGTCGTTTGCCGAAATGGTCGTTGTTCCCGAGTCGGGTGCGATCAAAGTTCGCTCGGATGCTCCGCTCGACGCCATCGCGCTGATCGGTTGCGCTGTCGCCACGGGTGTCGGTGCCGTGCGCAACACGGCAAAGTTTGTTGCCGGCTCGACGGCGGCCGTAATCGGATGTGGCGGGGTGGGACTGTCGGTTATTCAGGGGGCCAAACTTGAAAAGGCGAGCGTGATCCTTGCCGTCGACATTTCCCAGGAGAAACTCGACATCGCAACCAAACTCGGCGCGACCTCGACGTTGCTCGTTACTCCGGGTATGGATGTTCCCGAGGCGATGAAAGCGCTGGTTCCTGCCGGAATTGACTATGTGTTCGATGCCATTGGCAAGATAGCGACAACCGAGCAAGCGATTGCGGCACTGGGACTCGGCGGTAGTGCTGTGGTCGTGGGCCTTCCGCCGACGGGACAAACCGCGAAATTTGACCCCCTCGCTCTGGCCGAGGCGGACCAAAGAATTCTCGGTTGCAACTATGGCTCAACGGTTCCGCAACGCGACATCCCACGTCTGGTCGACGAGCTCATGTCGGGCGACCTTGACCTAGAAACAATGATTTCGGCTCGTCGACCCCTCGACGAAGTCGAATCGGCACTCGCAGATCTTGAAGCGGGTGGCGCACTGCGACAGCTCCTGCTGCCGTAACAACTGACACGGAGGAAGAGAAAAACATGTCATCTTCGACAGATCATTCGGGCGGATTGGCGCGACGAAGCGTCACCCCGTTTGAAGTTTTGGCGCAAAGCGTCGCAAACATTGCGCCGAGTGCCGTTATTGCGTTCACCCCCATGTTCATGGCCGCGTCTGCCGGAAACGGAGCATGGTTCTCGTTTGCCATCGGCATGGCAATCATTTTGATCATCGCCCAGTCGGTCACCGCCATCGCACGACGTCGTGCGGGTGCCGGCTCGCTGTATTCGCTCATTCGCCCGGCCATCGGACCATCCGGCAGCTTCATTACGGGCTGGGGACTATTCATCGGTGCCATCTGCATCGCCGCGGGCTCGCTCGCCGGTGCCGGGTTCTTCGCATCCGAGTTGCTCAAAGGTTTCGGAGTCACCATCTTCGACAACCCGACGGGGCAGGTCATTCTGGATGCGGTGATTTTGGTTGTGGCCATTTGGATCACCATTTCGGGCGTGCGCATTGCCGCTCGCGTTTCGGCCACGCTCGAGGTCGTTTCGATCATCCTCATCGTGATTGTTCTCGTCATCGTGCTCGTTCAAAGTGGAAACATCATCGACACCGCACAATTGACCTTGAGTGGTTCGACGTTCGATGGAATGGTTTTTGCCGTCGTGTTGGCAATTCTTGGTTTCGTTGGATTCGAGTCTGCTGCGTCGCTGGGTGAAGAGGCCAAAGACCCGTTCCGCGCAATTCCTCGCGCGATTCGTGGCGGCGCGATCTTCGCCGGAATTCTGTACATCTTTGCCACATATGCACAGGTGGCGGCGATCGATGGTGGAGCTGAAGGTCTCGCAGCGTCCGGTTCGCCCATGGAGGCGCTTGCCACTCAGTACGGCCTCGAGGGCTTCGTTCCGCTCTTGAACCTCGGCTTCACCGCCTCATTCATTGCCGTCGTCATGGCCTGCATCACTGTGGCCGGTCGTCTGCTCTTCTCGTGGGGTAACGAGGGAATCATTTCCAAGCGATTCGGCACCGTGCACAAGAAATACCGCACGCCCGCTTTTGCTATCTGGATCACGATTCCGATGATTTTCATCCCGACGGCCTATGAGGTTGGAATCGTTCAGGAAGTGCCTCTCAACGTCACCACCTACATCGACACCATTGGTGTGTTCGGCTACATGATTGCGTACCTGCTCGTTTGTATCTTTGCGCCGTTCTTCCTGCGCAAGGTGGGTGCAAAGAACGTTCTCGTGACGCAAATCCTGGGGCTTGTGGGTGCAGCAGCGTTGCTCTACGTCTACTGGGTCAACATTGTCGGCACGGTCGAACCGTTCAACCAACTGCCCATCTGGTTCATCGCATCGATGCTGGTCGGTATCGGGTTGTTCCTGGTCGTGCGAGTTCGTAACCCTAAGGCCGCAGAAGCTGCTGGCACGTTTGCCGACGACAACGCAGAGGCTGTTTCATAGACGCCTGAAACGGCCCCACAGGTCGGCGCCGGGCATCCTTGAGACGGGACGCTCGGCGCCGATTTCACTTCTCATCGAGCTTCACCTTGCTAGGCTCTGGACAACTGTTCTATCGAGGAGATTTTTCATGCCCGCTGACCTCATCGTCACCGCAAAGTCCGTCATCACCGTCGACAAGTCAATGTCTCGCGCAGAGGCCGTCGCCATCGATTCCTCGACGGGCAAGATTACTGCCGTCGGAGCGCTGGCCGATCTGCAGAAAAGTGCGCCCGAGGCAAAGGTGCAAAACCTCGGCGACAGCGTCATCCTCCCTGGATTCGTGGATGCACACAACCACCCGGTCATGAGCGGTATTGTCTGCATGGAGCCCAGTTTCTGGATTGCTCCCTACGTCGGTTTCCCCAGCTACGACGACGTCAAGAAGTTGTTCGTGAAGGCAAACGCAGAGCAACCAGCCGGAGCAGCCCTCATGTTCCAGGGTCTGGACCGTTCACTGCAAGGTGTCGGCGAACTGAGCAACACCGACCTCGACGCGTTCTTCCCCGATCGCCCTGTTGTCGTCGCTGACAACTCGGGCCACGAAATCTACTTCAACACGGCCGTCATCACGTCCCTCGGCTGGGCCGACAACAAGCCGCCCGCGGATCCCGAAGGTTCACGGTTTGGGCGCAACGCGGATGGCACGTCGAACGGTCGCGCCTACGAGGTCGGCGCCATGCTCGCCGTGGCCGGCAAAATCATGGCAGAGGCGGTTCCGCATCCGTTGCTCTCGGCCGCTAAGTGGCTGAAGTCGATGGCACAGAACGGCGTCACCATGACGAGCGAGCACACCTACCAGAGCAGCATGGAGAAGGCACTCATCGGTCTCACCATGGTTCCGGCTGCGCCAATTCGTATCTCGCTGTATCACATGTCGACCGAGGCGGACTGTGGAGCCGCCTTTGCGTCACCCGTTCCCGAGTCCATGCTCAAGAAGAACGGCATCAAGCTGTGGGCCGACGGATCTCCGTGGGTCGGCACGATCGCGTCGACCATCGCCTATCTCGACAATCCCACCGTGGTCAACGCTGGCATCACGCCGGGCACTCACGGTGAAGAGATGATGAATTACTCGCGCGCGCAGATCGACGCGGTCATTGATGCGCAGGGTGGCAACGGTCATCAGTTCGCCTTCCACTGCAACGGCGACATTGCGCTCGACATCGTTCTCGATGCGTTCGAATACGGTCTGAACAAGTTCAACCTCGTCGGCACGGATCACCGTTGGCGCGTCGAGCACGTGGGTGCTGCTCGTGCCGACCAGTTCGCTCGAGCTGCGTCGCTCGGAGTGGGCATCTCGATGTCACCATTCCAGTTCATCTACTGGGGTGACATTCTCGACGGCACGTTGTTCGATTCCGAGGTCGGCGCCCAGTGGCAGCGCGTGGGTGACGCCGTCAAGAGTGGCGCGGTTGTGTCGTTCCACAACGACGGTTCGGTGAGTCCGTCCATCCCGTTGCTCAACCTCAAGTCGACGGTGACGCGCCTGACTCCGTCGGGCAAGCTTCACGGGCCGGAGCAAAAAATCAGCCTCGATGATGCTCTGCGCGCGCAGACCATCAATGGCGCGTTCCACTTGAAGCGTGACGATGAGTCAGGTTCGATCGAGGTTGGCAAGTTCGCTGACTTCGTCATTCTCGACACCGATCCCTACGCCATCGACCCAGCCAACATCGACAAGATCAAGGTTCAGGGAACGTGGCTGGCCGGTAAGCCCGTTGACGTGGATGCGTACCTCGCGCAAATCGAATCAATCGACCCGAGCGAGCACAAAGACCTGCACGCTGTGGCCATCGACAAGCCGCACAACTGCTAATTCGAGGCAACTTGTTCTAAAAAAACGTCGGTCCCTCTCCGCTTGATGCGGGAGGGACCGACGTTTGCGTCTCAGACGTCTTGGTTAGACCTCTTTGTATTTGGCTTTTGCTTCAGCCTTGTCCTTCTTGTCGGCGCGCTTCTCTTTCAGCGACTTGGCAGCAACGGTTTTGCCGTTGCCCTTCTGCGGACTCTTTTCGGCCATGATGGCCCCCTAACGAGAGCCTCGGTGGCTCGTTGCCTGAGCCTATGCCCTTTGTCTGCGAATTACCGGGATGTCGGAGAGGACGAGCGTCGACGCTGACTGACGGCGGGGGAGCCGGTAGAGCGTTGTCCGCGGCGCGACGCCTCGCCAGCGGGTCGCGCCGAAGAGCCTGAGCTACCTGGCCGGCCTGAACGATCGCGCTGGTCGCGGTTTGCGCGCTTTCGCTGCGCATTTGCGCCCATTGACGTTCCCTGTCGTTGTGATTGCGCGGTCTTGGGCGCCGGTTTCACAAACGCGGCAACTTCGCCGATCAGAGCAACGACCTCGGGCGACGACGCGGTGACCTGCACCGGCGTCACCGTGATGTCGGCCTTCTTGAGCAACGCCGCGAGATCCTTCTTCTGCGTCGGCAGACAAATCGTGACGACGTCACCTTCGCTGCCCGCGCGAGCCGTGCGGCCGGAACGGTGCAGGTACGCCTTATGTTCCATGGGCGGATCCACGTGAATGACGAGTTCGATGTCATCGACGTGCACACCTCGGGCAGCCACGTCAGTGGCAACAAGCACCTTGACCTCACCGGATGAGAATGCCGCGAGATTGCGGTCGCGCGCCGGTTGGGACAGGTTTCCGTGCAGGTCAACGGCGGGAATCCCGG
>JBMOEY010000085.1:0-6204 GCA_049314515.1 Microbacteriaceae bacterium | reverse complement strand
AATCGACTCGGCTTCTAGTCGGTGGAACCTGCGCGCGGGTCGGTGTTAGCCTGTTTTCATGTCGGTTGGTCTGCTTCTTCTTAGCTGCCGCGACGGGGCGCGAATCTAGCCTTCCTCGTCGCGGAGCTTTCGTTGGCTTTCCCACTACCCGCGAAGAGAGAACAGCATGAAGAACCACCAGAAGCCGAGCGCGATGCCGGTTCACAAGTACCGCCCGTATCACGAGAGTCTCGGTATTAATCTTGCCGACCGCACGTGGCCAGGTAAAAGACTTGAGAGGGCTCCTCGCTGGTGCGCCGTTGATTTGCGTGATGGTAACCAGGCGCTAATTGATCCCATGAGCCCAGAACGCAAACGCATCATGTTCGATCTGCTGGTGCGCATGGGTTACAAAGAAATTGAGGTCGGATTCCCTTCGGCCAGTCAGACTGACTTCGACTTCGTGCGCTCACTTATTGAAGAGAACGCGATTCCCGACGACGTTGTGATTCAGGTGTTGACGCAGGCGCGCGACCACCTGATCGAGCGCACGTATGAGTCCATCGCCGGCGCCAAGCACGCCGTCGTTCACCTGTACAACTCGACGAGCATCCTGCAGCGTGAAGTCGTCTTTCGTGAAGACAAGCAGGGAATCATCGACATCGCTCTGCACGGAGCCCGACTCTGTCGTGAGTTGGAGAAGACGATTCCTGAGACCACGGTGTACTACGAATATTCACCAGAAAGCTTTACCGGTACAGAGCTCGAGTTCGCGGCCGAGATTTGCAACAAAGTCATCGAAGTTTTCGAGCCCACTCCCGAACGCAAGGTGATTATCAACTTGCCGGCCACTGTCGAGATGGCGACGCCGAACGTCTACGCCGATTCAATTGAGTGGATGAGCCGCCACCTGACGCCTCGTGAAAACATCATCATCTCTCTCCACCCGCATAACGATCGCGGTACCGCAGTTGCCGCCGCGGAACTTGGTTACATGGCCGGTGCTGACCGCATCGAGGGATGTCTTTTTGGCAACGGTGAGCGCACCGGAAACGTCGACCTTGTTGCGCTCGGGATAAACCTCTTCACTCAAGGAATCGACCCGCAGATTGACTTCTCGAATCTGGATGAGGTTCGGCGCACAGCGGAATACTGCAACCAACTCAAGGTGCATGAGCGTAGCCCGTGGGCCGGTGACTTGGTCTACACCGCATTCAGTGGTTCACACCAAGATGCCATCAAGAAGGGTTTCGAGGCGATGGCCGCCGAAGCCAACGCTGCGGGCACGCACGTTGACAACCTCGTGTGGGCGGTTCCGTATCTGCCAGTAGATCCGAAAGACCTCGGTCGCACCTACGAGGCGGTTATCCGGGTGAACTCGCAGTCAGGCAAGGGCGGTGTGGCGTATCTGTTGAAGAAAGATCACGCCCTCGACCTGCCCCGCCGCCTCCAAATCGAATTCTCGGGCGTGGTGCAGGCGAAGACAGACGCCGAGGGTGGTGAAGTGTCGAGTGACGAGCTGTGGCGTATCTTCCAGGACGAGTACTTGCCCGCCGATAACGCGAGCGACAGGTGGGGTCGTTTCGAGTTGCACGGCACTCGTACCGAGAGCGACTTCTCTGGCACGGTCAAGCTCAGTGTTGATTTACGCGATGGCGACGCTGTTTCTCGTCGAGAGTCGCAGGGCAACGGTCCCATCGACGCCTTTATCAAACTCATGGGTGAAAACGGTCTCGAGGTTGAGCTCTTTGACTACGTCGAGCACACTCTCGCGGCGGGTGGGGATGCGCGGGCGGCGGCCTACGTTGAACTCTCCGTTAGCGGCCAACGACTGTGGGGCGTCGGTATTGATTCCGACATTTCGACGGCGACGCTGAAGGCGGTCGTCTCCGCAATCAATCGCGCGGTGCGGAAGTAGCTTCGCTCGGGCGACTGAAGCGTCGCAAACCAATGAACACGACCGCGGCGAGTCCGACGCCGACGGTGATGAACGTGGCAATTGAGTCTTGTGAGCCGAGGCCCCGAGCGGCGCCATAGACGAGAGCGAAGAGTCCGCCGAGCATGATGCCGTTTGCAAGAACGAGGCTTCGCTTCTCGAAAACCAAACTGAGGCCGAGAAAGAGCACGGCTGCAATCGTCACGATGATCGACACAATGCGGTTGTGCACCTGCTGATCGTTCGCATAGGCGTTTTCGAGTTCGGTGATCTGGGCTTGTAGCTCAGGCGTGATGGCCTTGTCGCCGGCTTGCGCGTAAAGATCGTTAATCGCGTTGGGATAGACCGGATCTGGGAAAAAGGCGGATATTCCGAATCCGACAAAGAAAGCCACCATGAGGCCGAGAAATACAGCGAAAATAACCTTCAATACTGCGTTTTCCATGGCACAACTATAACCCGGCAACCTCATCAGTCATGGTAAACATTGAGACATGGACCTGCTCGCGATTGAGGTGCCCTCCTGGGTTGATGTGGCCGCAATCGGTGTTGGCAGTCTTCAGGGTGCGATGTATGCCGCGCAATTCCGGGACCGCCAACTTGATTTGCTGGGTGTTGCCATGATCGGCACGGCCACGGGCCTCGGTGGTGGGTTTCTTCGAGACATTCTCTTGCAGCGTCCGCTCATTGCCCTGAGCGAAGACTGGTACCTCGGAACTGCTGTGCTGTTTGCGCTCATCGGGATGCTGCTCGCTCGACTCATCAACAAACTCGACTGGGCAATCACGGTCGCGGATGCGCTCACTATCGGTCTCTTCGGCGCCATCGGTGTGGCCGCGGCCCTCGCTCAAGGCCTCCCACCCGTGCCCGCCATCTTCGTGGGGACGGTGTCGGCTGTGGGAGGAGGAGTGATTCGAGACATCCTGCTCAACGCGCCCATTGCCGTGATGCATGTGGGGTCGCTCTATGCGGTGGCGGCTTTGGCAGGAACACTGATGTTTGTCATTTTGCGCGCGCTGGGAAGCTCGGTTGACGTGAGTGCTGTGGCGTGTGTGGCCGTGACCGCCGCGATTCGCATCCTCGCTGTTCGTTTTCACTGGTCGCTACCGGAGCAGCGTGTTATTCGCGGGATACGCCAGCCCAAGCTCGTTCGCCCGGCAGATTTGACCGGCCCCATCGACACCCCGCGCGACCTCTAGCGCGCCAGACTCACCAGTGCCCTCCGCACGGCAGATAATGGAACGTGCCCACTTATCGCGACGAAGGAATTGTGCTCCGCACCTTCAATCTCGGTGAGGCCGACCGAATCGTCACGCTCCTCACCCGCAATCACGGCAAGGTGCGCGCCGTCGCCAAAGGCGTTCGCCGCACCGCGTCGAAGTTCGGCTCGCGACTCGAGCCGTTCATGGTGACGGACGTGCAGTTTTATCAGGGCCGATCGTCACTCGACACGATCCAACAAGCCGAAACACTTGGACCATATGGCGCCGACATCGCCGGGCACTATGACCGGTTCACTGCTGCCAATGTCATGGCGGAGACGGCCGAACGA
Organism: Microbacteriaceae bacterium; assembly: GCA_049314515.1. Lineage (GTDB taxonomy): Bacteria > Actinomycetota > Actinomycetes > Actinomycetales > Microbacteriaceae > RFQD01. The sequence continues at coordinate 2,737 of JBMOEY010000085.1, read as the reverse complement.
CTCACTGACGCGGAGGCGGCAACGAATCAATACACGTTGCTTCTGGGTGCTCTTCGATCGCTCTCGCGGGGCGAGCACGCACCCCACCTCACCTTGGATTCGTATCTCATGCGAGCCTTTTCACTTGCCGGCTGGTCACCGAGTCTTGACACCTGTTCACGATGCGGAAGTCCCGACGATCTGACTTCGTTCGTTGTCCATTTCGGTGGCATGGTGTGCGCAACATGCGCCCCGTCCGGGTCTGCGCGCGCAGGTGCCGAGACGATTGCGATATTCGAAGCATTACTCACGGGTCAGTGGGATTACCTTGAGACGGTTGATCGCGCTCACCTTGCGCGCGTGTCTTCGTTGATTTCGGCCTACACACAGTGGCACCTCGAACGAGCATTGAAGTCGCTGGAACACGTCGCACGATGACTAACGGTTACACGCATAAGGATGCGGTCGAGTTTCGGCCGCTCGACTGGACGGGCGAGACTCCGCCAAGTTTTCCGGCCGGTTCGGTACCGACCCACGTCGCCATCGTCATGGATGGAAACGGTCGCTGGGCGAATCAGCGTGGACTGACTCGCGTTGAAGGGCACCGGGCAGGAGAGGCGGCATTGCTCGATGTTGTTGCGGGAGCCATTCAAGCCGGGGTCAAATATCTGTCGGTGTATGCCTTTTCGACGGAGAACTGGAAACGATCACCTGACGAGGTGAAATTCTTGATGGGCTTCAATCGGGATGTTCTGCACCGACGTCGTGACCAACTGAACGAATGGGGAGTTCGGGTTCGATGGGCCGGTCGCACACCGAAACTGTGGCCATCCGTGATCAACGAGCTGAAAATTGCCGAGCAACTTACGAAACGTAATTCGACCCTCACGCTCACGATGTGCGTGAACTACGGTGGTCGCACTGAAATAGCGGACGCCGTCCGATTGATTGCCGAGCAAGTCGCCGAGGGAAAAATTTCCCCCCGGTCCGTGAGCGAAAAAACGATTCAACGTTCGCTCTACGTTCCCGATCTGCCCGACGTGGACCTATTTGTGCGCTCGAGCGGTGAGCAACGCACGTCGAACTTCTTGCTCTGGCAATCGGCCTATGCCGAAATGGTCTTCCTCGACACGCTCTGGCCCGACTTTGGAAGGACGGACCTGTGGCGCGCGTTAGAACTCTACGTCGCGCGCGATCGCCGGTTTGGCGGCGCCATCGATAAACCCACAGCCGAAACCGAGACAGGCGGTCACCCGGCTGCATAGGGGATACTTGACCAGCAAGGTTAAAGAGGTCTCATGAGTCTGGTCAGTGAAGTAACGCCGCCCGCGACAGATGTTCGCAGGGAGGCGAGTGCTGCCACGCTCAAAATCGGACCAATCAACCCCGCGGTGCCTGTCGTGCTCGCACCGATGGCGGGCATCACGAATATGGCGTATCGCCGCTTATGTCGCGAGCAAGGCGCCGGTGTGTTCGTGAGCGAGATGATCACATCCCGGGCTCTCGTAGAGCGAACGCCAGGCTCGATGTTGCTCATTCAGAGTCATCCGAGCGAGTCGGTGCGATCCATCCAGCTGTATGGCGTTGACCCAAAGACGGTGCGTGAAGCTGTGACGATGCTCGTTGCAGAAGATCGCGCCGACCACATCGATTTGAACTTTGGCTGCCCGGTTCCGAAAGTCACCCGAAAGGGTGGCGGAGCGGCACTCCCGTGGAAGCGAACGTTGTTCCGATCGATTGTCGAAGAGGCGGTCCGAGCCGCCGGTGACGTTCCCCTTACCGTCAAGATGCGCAAAGGCATCGACGCTGATCACCTGACTTTTATCGAAGCGGGCAAAGCCGCCGAGGGTGCCGGTGCGGCCGCCATCGCGCTTCACGGTCGCACCGCGAGCGAGTTCTACTCCGGCAATGCGGACTGGAACGCCATTGGTGAGCTCAAAAGCGCTATCGGATCCGTGCCCGTGCTCGGTAACGGTGACATCTGGAGCGCCGAGGACGCGGTGCGCATGGTCGACCAGACTGGTTGCGATGGCGTCGTCGTGGGTCGGGGTTGCCTCGGTCGACCCTGGCTTTTTGCCGACCTTGAGGCAGCCTTCCGCGAACGTGCAGGTGAAACGACAGGTCATTCACAGGTGACTCCGTCGCTAGGGCACGTTGCCACCACACTCCGGCGTCACCTCGAACTGCTCAGCGAATTCCTCGGAGATGAGTCGCACGCCAGCCGAGACATTCGTAAGCACATGGCATGGTATTTCAAGGGTTACCCCGTGGGGGGCGACTTGCGAAGTCAGTTCGCCCAAGTGACGAGCCTTCAGCATCTCGATGACCTCATAGGGCAACTCGACCTTGACGCCCCTTATCCCGGCATTGGCGCCGAAGGGCAACGCGGTCGCCAAGGTACGCCCAAAAAAACCGCACTTCCGCACCGTTGGCTCGAATCCCAAGAGCTGAGCGATGACGAAAAATGCACCGTCGCCGCAGCCGAAATCGATGCGAGTGGCGGATAGTCGGTGGGCACGCCAGCGCTGACTGCCGGATATGACGATGACGATTCGGAACGCATGTTTTTTGAGGGAACAGCGTCTCGTCGAGGTGATTTCGCTCGCGACCGAGCGCGACTTTTACACTCGAGCGCATTACGGCGACTCGCAGCGAAGACGCAAGTTCTCTCACCAACGGCAGGACTGGACTTCGCGAGAAATCGACTGACCCACTCACTTGAGGTTGCCCAAGTTGGTCGGGAACTTGCGGGCAGTCT
>JBMOEY010000084.1:0-6311 GCA_049314515.1 Microbacteriaceae bacterium | reverse complement strand
CCCTCGGGCAAGTCAGAGAGTCGTGTGTCACGTCGCATGCACTCAAGGCTATGGGTTGTGACACGTAGTCTGATGGTGATGAACACGCGCGTCTTGTCCCTGTTGGTTCTCGTGCCGACGCTCGCCCTCACCGGGTGCGCCGGCGCCGTGCCGATGACACCTGCGGAGGACGCGAACAATCCGGCGTGCGCATCCGTCATCGTTCGCTTGCCGGATCTCGTTGCCGAGCAACCCAAACGTGAGACGAACGCGCAGGCGACGGGTGCCTGGGGCACGCCGGCGAGCGTGTTGCTCACGTGTGGTGTGACGGTGCCCGGGCCGACCACACTGCCGTGTGTTGAGGTCAACGGCATCGACTGGATTGAAGACGATGCGGATGCTCCGCTCTACCGCTACACGACCTTCGGTCGTTCGCCCGCGATTGAGGTGGCGATCGATTCGAACGCCGTGTCAGGAACGACAGTGCTCGTCGACCTGGGCGGCGCGGTGAGCTACCTACCGCAGACCGGCACGTGCACTGACCTCTCGGACGTGGTCACGAACTAGCGCCCGCGGTGCGCGAGTGCGACCTGAATCAGTTCGTCGATGAGGTCGGGATACGCGAGGCCCGACTCACTCCAGCAGCGCGGGAACATCGAGATGGGCGTGAAGCCCGGCATGGTGTTGATTTCGTTGAGCACGAAGCGAGACGGGGTGATCGCGCCGGCGCCATCAGCTGGCGCATCGGTCATGAAGAAGTCGACGCGCGCGAGTCCCGAGCCACCGATTGCCTCGAACGCGCGTACCGAGAGGCGCTGTAGTTCGGCCAACTCGTCGGCGGTGAGGTCGGCCGGGCAGACGAGGTCGATGCCGGGGGCATCTAAGTACTTGGCGTCGAAGTCGTAAAACTCGCGCCCGCTCACCACGATTTCACCGGCGACGGAAGCGCGCGTGGGCGCACCCGGACGGTCTTGCAACACGGCACATTCGATTTCGCGACCGGTGACGGTTGCTTCGATGAGCACGCGGTTGTCTTCGGCGAGCGCGGCCGTCATGGCCGCATCCAGGTCGGTGACCGTTTTCACTTTCGTCACGCCCACACTTGACCCGGCACGGGCCGGTTTGACGAACACCGGTAGCCCGAGTTGCGTCACCACGGCACGCACGGTGTCGGGGCGCTTTGCCCAGTCAAGGTCAGTGACAGTGCGCCACGGGGCGACCGCGATGCCCGCCTGCGCGATGACGGTCTTGGCGAAGTGCTTGTCCATTCCGAGACTCGACGCGAGCACGCCCGACCCGACGTAGGGCAGGCTCACGAGTTCGAGCATCCCCTGGATTGTGCCGTCTTCACCGAACGGCCCGTGCAAAATCGGAAACACGATGTCCACCACGCCGAGGGATCGCGTCGCGCCACCCTCGGTGACACGCAGCTCGTGGTCGTCGGCCGAGTCGGGCCACAACACCCGCGTGCCGTTGTCGACCACTTCGGGCATGTTGCCCGAGTCGAAGTGGTATTCGCGAACTTCGTCGCCCGCCAACACGTAGGCACCCTGTCGGGTGATTCCTACCGGTACGACCTCGTACCGGTCTGTGTCAATCGCGCTGAGCACTCCCCGTGCCGTCACGCAGCTGACCGAATGCTCGCTTGATCGACCCCCAAACAGCACGGCGACCCGGATTTTCGTTGTCATCGAAGGTCCTTTCACCTTGCGGTTCATCGTCGCCTGTCGTGAGGTAGGGCGCAATGTCTCGTGGGTCGAGCGTACCCTTCAGCACGCGGTCGACTTGGGTGACGATGGGCATGTCCACGTCACGGGCGCGCGCGAGTTCGAGAATGGGGGCGACGGATGCGAGGCCTTCCGCCGTCTGATTCATCTGTTTCACAACTTCGGTAAGCGAATACCCCTGGCCGAGCAGGCGTCCGGCGGTGTTGTTGCGCGAGAGCGGTGACTCACACGTCGCGATGAGATCGCCGAGACCGGCGAGTCCCGAGAGCGTCTCGGGTTGAGCGCCATAGGCAACGGCAAAGTCAGTCATCTCGGCAAGACCGCGCGTGATGATCGAGGCCTTGGTGTTGTCGCCGTAGCCCACACCGTCGACGATTCCCACGGCCACTGCGATGAGGTTCTTGAGAACTCCTCCGAATTCGGTGCCCGGAATGTCGGTGTTGACGAAGCAGCGAAAGTATTTGCTGGTCGACGCGATGGCAACGGCGGTGGCGGTCTCGATGTCATCACTGGCAACGACAGCGGCCGTCGGCTGCTCCTTAGCAATTTCGAGCGCGAGGTTTGGCCCCGAGGCGACCGCAATCAGACCGGGGTCGATCGGCAACTCTTCGGCGATGACCTGGCTCATGCGCAGACCCGATGCCTTCTCAACGCCCTTCATTAGGCTGACGACAACTTGTCCGTCTTTGAGTACCGAAGCGACTGCGGCGAGGTTCTCGCGCAGAGTCTGGCTCGGCACCGCAACGTAAATCTGGTCGGCGCCACGGATGGCCGTCGCGAGGTTGCTCGTCGCGGCGAGCGAAGACGGCAGTGCAATGCCACGCAAGTAGTCGCTATTGCGGTGCGTCGAGTTGATCTCTTTGGCGAGTTCTTCACGCCGTGCCCACACGACAACATCGTTGTCGGCATCCGCAAGCACTTTGGCGAATGTGGTTCCCCAACTACCCGCGCCCAACACGGCGACGCGGCGACGCGCAAACTTCGGTTGTGAGGGGGTCAAAACTTGCCCGTTTCGCTCTGGTTGTGATCAGCCGGATTCCAGCGTTGAGCGGGAGCCTTCTCGTGTCGCAAGTCTTCCAGCAACTCGGTGATCGCATCCATCACGACACTCGTCGCTTCCGCGAGCGCCTTGCTGGTGAGTTCTCGGCCGCGGAACTTCGACAGGTCGATCGGGTCACCGACTTTGATCGTGATGTGCTTGCGCGGGAACATCGAAATCTTTTTGGAGTAGCGGGCCATGATGTCTTGCGTACCCCAGTGCGCAATCGGAATGACCGGGATGTCGAGCTCGAGCGCGAGGCGCACGGCACCACTTTTTCCGCGCATGGGCCACATGTCCGGGTCGCGCGTGAGCGAGCCCTCGGGGTAGATGATCACCGATCGACCTTTGTTGACCAGTTCACGCGCGGCTTTCAGCGCCGCCGACGAGCGGGTCGAGCCGCCGCGTTCGACCGGAATCTGGCCCGACAGGTGCAGCAGCCAACCAAGCACGGGGATGCGCATGATCGACGCTTTGGCCAAAAAGCGTGGAGCGCGGCCGAGGTACCACACCCCCACACCCACCATCACCGGGTCGATGTTCGTGAAGTGGTTGGGCGTGATGATGATGGGCCCGGTGCGCGGCATTTTGTCACGCCCGATGAACGTGAACTTTGTGATGATGCCCGCCAACGGCAGGGCGATGGCGGCGAACAACCAAAAGATGGAGGGGCGACTTCGTTCACTCACGCTGACGGCACGACCTTATGCTTCGATTTCGAAGTCGGCGCCGAGCGCGCGCAGCTTTTCGATGAAGTTTTCATACCCGCGACTGATGATGCCGACGTTGCTGACCCGCGACGTTCCCGTGGCCGACAGGGCGGCGATGAGGTGGCTGAACCCGCCACGCAGGTCGGGCACTTCGACGTCAGCACCGGTGAGGCGCGAGGGGCCGCTGATGATGGCGGAGTGCTGAAAGTTGCGCTGACCAAACCGGCACGGGTGCGCACCGAGGCAGTCGCTGTGCAACTGAATCATCGCGCCCATCTTGACCAGCGCCTCCGTGAATCCAAACCGTTGCTCATACACGGTCTCGTGCACGATCGACACGCCGTGTGCTTTGGCCAACGCGACGACGAGTGGCTGCTGCCAGTCGGTCATGAATCCAGGATGCACGTCCGTCTCGATCACGACCGGCTTGAGTTCCCCACCCGGGTGGTAGAAGCGAATGCCGTCGTCGTGAATCTCGAACGCGCCACCGACTTTGCGGAACACGTTCAAGAACGTGAGCATTTCGGCCTGGCGTGCGCCGCCCACGAAGATGTCGCCGTCGGTGGCCAGTGCGGCTGCGGCCCAGGAGGCGGCTTCGTTGCGGTCAAAGAGGGCGCGGTGTGTGTATCCACTCAGACTCGTCACGCCTTCGATGCGAATCAGTCGGTCGGTGTCAACCGAGATGATGGCGCCCATCTTTTGCAAGATGTTGATGAGGTCCATGATCTCAGGCTCGATGGCCGCGCCACTGAGCTCGGTTTTGCCTTGTGCGAGCACCGCGGTGAGCAGCACCTGCTCGGTCGCGCCCACGCTCGGGTAGGGCAATGAGATCTTGGTGCCGATGAGACCTTCGGGTGCCGACATGCGAATGCCCGACGGCAACTTGTCGATGACCGCGCCGAAGTTCTTGAGCACCTCGAGGTGAAAATCGATCGGGCGGTCGCCGATGCGGCAACCACCGAGGTCGGGGATGAACGCCTCGCCGAGTTTGTGCAGCAGGGGACCGCAAAACAGAATCGGGATACGACTCGAACCGGCGTGCGCGTCGATGTCGACCATGTGCGCCGAAACCACGCCGCGCGGGTCAAGAATCAGTTCGCCGGGCTCGTCGCCGTCGGTCACCGTGACGCCGTGCACTTCGAGTAGACCGCGCACCACGCGCACGTCACTGATTGCGGGAACGTCACGCAACACGCTCGGGCCGTCGCCGAGAATTGCGGCGACCATGGCCTTGGTGACGAGGTTCTTCGCACCCTTTACTTCGATGCGACCGGTGAGCGGGCGACCACCGTTGATGATGATGGTTTCACCGGCGAGTCCGACGCTGGCGCCGGCAGCTCGAGCGGCGTTCGCTACGGCGTTGCTTGCTGCTGCGTTCATGCGTGCCTCGCTGGGAGTGTCTTTGGTCGCCAGGATGCGCGACTCTTCTCGAATGTCGAAATGGCATCCTCGTCTCGCAAGGTTAGAGCAATATCGTCTAAACCTTCGAGCAGGCGCCAACGGGTGTAATCGTCGACCTCGATCGGAACGACGATGTCGCCCGCCGAACTCGCGAGCGTCGCACGGCGCTCAACCAGGTCGACCGTCACCTCGACGCCGGGGTTGGCTTCGATCGCCGACCACAGTTTTTCGGCGTCGGCCTCGCTGATGGTGGCAGTGAGCAAACCCTGCTTGCCCGAGTTTCCGCGGAAGATGTCGGCAAAAGTGGGCGCGAGCACCACGTCGAACCCAAAGTCGCGCAGCGCCCACACGGCGTGCTCGCGCGAGCTACCGCAGCCGAAGTCGCTGCCAGCCACGAGCACCTTGGCGCCCGCATAAGCCGGGTTGTTGAGCACGAAGTCGGGGTCTTGGCGCCACGATGCGAAGAGGGCATCCTCGAAGCCGGTCTTCGTCACACGCTTCAAATACACGGCCGGGATGATCTGGTCGGTGTCGACCGACGCGCGACGCAGTGGCACGGCGGGTGCGGTGACGGTGGTGAACTTCTGCATGATTAGCCCTCCTGCTCGGCCCCGGCGTCGACCAGGTCAGACGGGCTCGAAAGTGTTCCGCGAATCGCGGTGGCGGCGGCGACGAGCGGCGACACGAGGTGCGTGCGACCGCCCTTGCCCTGGCGGCCTTCGAAGTTGCGATTGCTGGTGGATGCGCACCGCTCCCCCGGCGCAAGCTGATCGGGGTTCATGCCGAGGCACATCGAGCAACCGGCGAATCGCCACTCAGCTCCGAAGTCGAGGAACACCTGGTCAAGCCCTTCGGCCTCCGCTTCGAGGCGAACTCGCGCCGAGCCGGGAACAACCATCACCCGCACATCCGGGTGCTTGGATCTCCCTTTGACCACGCTGGCGAACGCACGCAGGTCTTCGATGCGCGAGTTCGTGCACGAGCCCATGAACACCGCGTCGACCTTGACCGCCTTCATCGGGGTGCCCGGCTCAAGTGCCATGTATTCGAGCGCGCGTTCTGCCGAGGCGCGGTCGTGCGGGTCGGTGAAGTCGGTCGGGTTCGGCACGGTGTCGCTGAGCGACACACCCTGGCCTGGGTTCGTGCCCCACGTGACGAACGGTTCGAGCTCGTCGGCGTTGAGAAAGACTTCGGCGTCGAACGTTGCGCCGTCGTCGGTGGGGAGTGTGCGCCAGTACTCGAGGGCCGCATCCCAGTCGGCACCCTCGGGTGCGTGCGGGCGACCCTTCAGGTAAGCGAACGTCGTCTCGTCGGGCGCGACCATTCCGGCGCGCGCACCTGCCTCGATCGACATGTTGCAGATGGTCATGCGACCTTCCATCGACAGCGCGCGAATGGCCGATCCACGGAACTCGAGCACGTAGCCCTGCCCGCCGTTCGCTCCAATCTGCGCGA
>JBMOEY010000083.1:0-6352 GCA_049314515.1 Microbacteriaceae bacterium | reverse complement strand
GGATGCAAAATCAGTCGATTCTGCAAAGGTTGGCCGAATCGAGTTCGACCGCGTGACCTTCAAGTATCCGGGTGCTGGCGCCGATGAGCGCCCCACGCTGTCTGACGTCTCATTGACCGTAGAACCTGGCCAGTTCGTTGCGTTCGTCGGCCCGTCGGGTTCGGGTAAGACCACGCTCTCGTATTTGGTCCCGCGGTTCTTCGACGTGGAATCTGGCCGGGTGCTGTTTGCGGGCACCGACGTGCGCGAACTGACCGCTGACTCACTGATCTCGAACATCGGCATCGTCAGTCAAGAGACGTATCTCTTTCACGCCACGATTGCGGAGAACCTGCGTTACGCGAAGCCAGATGCCACGGACGAGGAACTCATCAAGGTGGCGAAAGCGGCGAACATCCACGACACCATTGCCACGTTCCCCCTGGGCTACGACACCTTGGTTGGTGAGCGAGGGTACCGACTCAGTGGTGGTGAGAAACAACGCGTGGCGATTGCGCGCGTTCTGCTCAAAGACCCCAGCGTGCTGATCTTGGATGAGGCAACCAGCTCGCTTGACTCGGTTTCTGAGCGCATCGTACAAAAGACGCTCGACAAGGCGACGCGAAATCGCACGACCATCGCAATCGCGCACCGACTGTCCACTGTGGTCCATGCTGACGTGATCTACGTCATCGATGGCGGGCGCGTGACCGAGCAAGGAACCCACGCGCAGCTGCTTAAGAAGAAGGGCCTCTACGCGCTGCTCGTCGCGCAACAGGACGAGGTGGGAAACTTTCCGACCCAGCCCCGCACGGCTGGCACTGCGTGACCGCTAGGCTCATGCGGTGAAGGTTCGCCACGGGATGAGAGCACGCTGGAAAACACTCGCCGCGACCGCGCTTTCGGTTGTCTTTGTTGTTGGCGTTGGGGAGCAATCCGCGCATGCGTATCAGATTGACATGCACCTGCAGTCGGGGTACCGGTGGACAATTGACGTTGAGTCGAACTTCACTTTCGACGAAGTCAAACTCAGAGTTCAAGACCGAATGGGCATTTTTCCGCCCGACATGTGTCTGGTTTATCGCAACAAGTTTCTGGTGCCCAGCCGACAGCTTTCCGACTACAACATTCAAGCCGGTTCTGTTATCGAAGTTTTTGACTTCCCTGTCGTTTCGCGATGGTCAATAACTCCCGACGAGCCCAGCTTCGGTGGCACCGTATCTAACCTCGTCGAAACAGTTCCCGTCGGGAAGCACTTTGAGGTTGTGGCCGGTTCGTTACCGGCAGGTATCGCACTAGACACTGATACCGGAGTTCTCACTGGTGCATTCACCGAATTGGGCGACTTTTCGGCGACGATTCGTGCGACCACTGAATGTGGCGATAGTGACCTGACATGGACTGGCACGGTTGCCAACCTCGAAGCGCAAACGGATAATCCCGACGCTGTAGCCGCCGCCCTTCCGGACACCGGCACGAACGCCAAGGTTGTGGCGCTGATCGCCTTGAGTGCAGCAATCTCGAGTCTCGCTGGAGTTCTGATTCTGCTTCGCCGTCGCCGCGAGTGGCTCTGACCACTCGAAGACGCACGGCAACGCGCCAAGCGTAAGATTGACGCATGACCGAGGACCTGCAAGCAGAGCTGGCGCGCATTGAGCAGTTGCCGCTCGAGCAACGCGCAGACGCCTACACGAAGGTTTACGACGAGTTGAAGACGCGCCTCGAACGAGTCGACGCACAGGGGACGAGTGCCTGAAGTCAGTGACGCGAGTGGTCAGCGACTGGATGCCTCACTCGCCACCCGCGGCATCGCGCGTTCGCGCACACACGCGGCCGAGTTGATCGTGAGTGGTCGGGTTCGTGTGAACGGGCATCCCGTCATCAAGTCCGCACACCGAGTCGCTGACACGGATGAGATCACCGTCGAACGACTCGACCACTACGTCAGTCGGGCCGCGCACAAACTCATCGCTGCCCTCGACGCGTTCGAGATTGACGTCACGGGTCGCCGTGCGCTCGACGTGGGCGCCTCAACCGGAGGATTCACGCAGGTGCTACTCGAGCGTCACGTTGGTAGCGTCATCGCCCTCGACGTGGGGCACAACCAGTTGTCGCCGTCGATTCGCTCGGATGAGCGAGTGCGCGTGCTCGAAGGTGTGAATGCTCGGTACCTCAATCGCGAAAACCTCGCCGGTTTGCTGCGACGACCTGAAGTGCCGGACGAGGATGCCCCGAACCTCGTCGTGGGAGACCTCTCGTTCATCTCGCTCACGCACGTCATCCCGGCTCTGCGCGCAACCGCAACTGACGACGCCGATTTTGTGCTGCTCATCAAACCTCAATTTGAGGTTGGGCGGCAAGGTGTTAAAGAGGGCATCGTGACGAGTGCGGCAAAACGTGAGGACGCCATCAACGCCGTGCTGTGGTGCGCGTTCGATGCCGGATTGCGCACGGCGGGCATCCTGTCATCCCCAATCCTCGGAGGCGCCGGAAACCGCGAGTATGTCGCCTGGTTCAGCGCACGTGTCGGTGGTAATCCGACACAATGGAGAGAACACGTCCACAAATTGGCAGGAGGCGCGGCATGACATCAGGTCGTCGTGTACTCGTTGTCCCGCACGTGTTGCAAGAAGTGTCGCTCGCGACTGCTGTTGAGGTGTGCCGGCACTTAGTCGGTCGCGGTGTTGTGCCGGTATTGCGTGAAGCAGAGGGGCAGGTCGTTGCCGCAGCGGCGCCCGACCTTACGACGCTCGAGTGGCTGGAATCGGGTGTCTCGCTCGACCAGATCGAGGTGGTCTTTGCGATTGGTGGCGACGGAACGATTTTGCGTGCGGCGGAGGTCGTTCGCGAAGCTGCACTGCCCATCGTGGGTGTGAACGTGGGTCACGTTGGATTCCTCGCGGAAACCGAACGCGAAAGCGTGAGTGAAACCGTCACGCGAGTGTTGGATGGCGACTTCGCTGTCGAAGACCTCTTCAGTCTCGATGTCCGAGTAAAGCGCGGTAACGAGGTCGTCTTTCACACGTGGGCGCTCAACGAGGCCACGGTTGAGAAGGCGAGTCGAGAGCGCATGCTCGAAGTCGTGGTCGAAGTTAACAAGCGACCACTCGAATCCTTCGGGTGTGACGGTGTCGTCATCGCCACGCCGACCGGGTCAACGGCGTACGCGTTTTCCGCCGGTGGGCCAGTTGTGTGGCCCGATGTCGAGGCGATGCTCGTCGTGCCTCTCTCGGCGCATGCGCTGTTCGCCCGTCCCCTTGTGGTTTCGCCCGACGTTGCCGTCGCCGTCGAAATTCTCGAGCGAAGCAGTGGTGGTGGCGTGCTGTGGTGTGACGGTCGTCGCACGTTCGACCTCCCTTCCGGAGCGCGCGTTGTGGTGCAACGTTCACAAACACCCGTGCGACTTGCTCGACTCAACAGCGACTCGTTTGCCGACCGCATCGTGAACAAGTTCGATCTCTCTGTTTATGGTTGGAGAGGGCCCCAATAACGTGATTGAAGAAATTCGAATTCGCGACCTCGGTGTGATTTCCGAGGCTGCCTTGCCACTCGGTCCCGGCTTTACTGCGATTACCGGCGAGACCGGCGCGGGAAAGACCATGGTGGTCACCGCCCTCGGACTCTTGCGCGGAGAACGCGCCGATGCGGCAACCGTGCGACGCGGGTGCGACGCATTGTGGGTCGAAGGAACCTGGCGCCTCGACGACCCCGAATCTATCCGATCGGTTGTCGAAGAAGCCGGGGGAGAGCTCGATGGCAATCACCTCCTCGTTGCTCGATCGGTAAGTTCGGAAGGTCGATCACGAGCCGTGGTCGGCGGCCGAACAACTCCTGCCGGCGTGCTCCAAACGTTGGCGGATGCGCTCGTTGCCGTTCATGGTCAGAGCGACCAGATTCGTCTGCGCTCCACGACAGAACAACGCGAATCGCTCGACCGTTACTCCGGAGCGGAGTTTTCAACTCGACTCACCGAGTACCAGCAGGCGTTTCGTCGCTGGCAGCGGAATCTCGCTGAACTGACCGAGCTGACTACGGAGCGAGATCGTCGTACCCGCGAAGCCGATGACCTGCGTGCGGCTCTAGCCGACATTGAAGCAGTCGCACCACAGCCGGGAGAAGACGTCGAGCTGCAAGAGCTCGCCGATCGCCTCACCAACGTTGAAGAACTTCGTGCGGCCATTGCCGCGGCACACGGCGCAATTTCGAGCGATGACGATTCATTCGATGCACTCGGACTTGTTGAGAGTGCGCGTCGACAACTCGAGCGCGTCTCCGGCGTCGATCCAGTTCTCGCCAAGATCCTCGAGTCGCTCTCGGTATTGAGCACGCAGCTGTCTGAAACGTCAACCGATTTGTCTCGACGACTTGCCGACATCGAGAGCGACGGTGAGCGCAGTCTTGACACAGTTCAGGAGCGCCGCTCCTCGCTGGCAAGCCTGATGCGTCGCTTCGGCCCGACTCTCGACGACGTGCTCGCCTACTCCGAATCCGGTAGTGCTCGATTGCTTGCACTCGACGGAGACAGCGAACGCATTGACGAACTCGGGCGCGTTACCGCGCAAGACGAATCGGATGTTCGCGCGATCGGCGCGGCTCTGACAGCGTTGCGTGTCGCATCCGCCGCCACACTCAGTGCATCTGTCACGACTGAGCTCGCCGGCCTCGCGATGCCGGATGCGTCACTCCACGTTCGCGTCACGACGGCGGATGAGCCCACACCGTTCGGTTTCGACGGCGTCGAGTTCTTGTTGCAACCGCACTCGGGATCTGACCCGCGGCCAATCGCCAAGGGCGCGTCGGGCGGAGAGCTTTCCCGCGTGATGCTCGCGCTCGAAGTCGTTGTCGCCGAACGCGACCGCGTTCCCACCTACGTTTTCGACGAGGTTGACTCGGGCGTGGGCGGAGCAGCGGCCATCGAAATTGGCCGGCGACTTGCCCGTCTCGCCCAAAATGCCCAAGTCATCGTCGTCACACACCTCGCGCAGGTGGCTGCCTTTGCGACCAACCATTTGCGCGTCGAAAAGAACACCGACGGCGACGTGACGGTCAGTTCGGTCACCAAACTCGTCGGTGAAGAGCGCATTGCCGAGATGGCCCGACTCCTTTCGGGACTTCCTGATTCCGACACGGGACTCGAACACGCGAGAGAGCTTGTTCAGCTCGCTTCGCTGATAGAGTGAAATCCCGTGGCGGACTCATCGGGTGACAAGGTAACAAAGCACATTTTCGTCACCGGGGGCGTGGTCAGTTCTCTCGGTAAGGGTCTCACTGCCGCCAGTCTCGGCAATCTTCTCACCGCTCGCGGGGTTCGTGTCGTCATGCAGAAACTCGATCCGTACCTCAACGTCGACCCGGGCACAATGAACCCGTTCCAGCACGGAGAAGTCTTCGTTACTGACGATGGCGCCGAGACCGACCTCGATATCGGTCACTACGAGCGCTTTCTTGACATCAACCTCAGCCAGGCCGCCAACGTCACCACGGGACAGATTTACTCGCAGGTCATCTCGAAAGAACGCCGGGGTGAATACCTCGGTGACACGGTGCAGGTCATCCCGCACATCACCGATGAGATCAAGCGACGCATGCGACTTCAGGCTGAAGATTCGCCGCAGCCCGATGTCATCATCACCGAAATTGGTGGAACTGTCGGCGATATCGAAAGCCAGCCATTCATCGAATCGGCTCGCCAGGTGCGCCACGAGCTCGGCCGCAAAAACGTCTTCTTTGTTCACGTTTCCCTCGTGCCGTTCATGGGAGCCTCGGGCGAGCAAAAGACCAAGCCCACTCAGCACTCGGTGGCCATGTTGCGCTCGATCGGAATTCAACCCGACGCGCTCGTGCTTCGCAGCGACCGACCGGTCACAGACGCGAATAAGCGCAAGATTGCGCTCATGTGCGACGTGGATGAGAATGCCGTCGTCAACGCAGTCGACGTACTGAGCATCTACGACATCCCGACCATGCTTCACACGCAAGGACTCGACGACTACATCGTCGAAGCATTGGGCCTAACCGCAAACCCCGTTGACTGGTCGGGATGGTCGCCCTTGCTCGCCGCCGTGCACGAGCCGACACACGAGGTGACCGTGGGGCTCGTGGGCAAGTACATCGATTTGCCCGACGCATACCTGTCGGTGACCGAAGCGCTTCGCGCGGGTGGATTCGAGCACCGCACCAAGTTGAACATCCGCTGGATTCAATCGGACGAATGCGAAACTCATGACGGTGCCGTCAAGAACCTCGCCGACCTCGATGGGATTTGCGTGCCGGGGGGTTTCGGTATTCGTGGCATTGAAGGCAAACTCGGCGCTTTGAAGTTTGCGCGAGAGAATGGCATCCCCGTTCTTGGTCTGTGTTTGGGCCTGCAGTG
>JBMOEY010000082.1:0-6370 GCA_049314515.1 Microbacteriaceae bacterium | reverse complement strand
ATGGGGAATGTGCCAACGTGAATCCAGCCTCGCCAGGTCGGTTTGAGCTCGGCGGGTGTCAGCGTCTCCGACGCATCGAGCAGTGGTAGCGCTTCCATGGTCACACCCTAACCCGTTGTGCTGACTGTCCTCCGCAAAAGCCTGCCGGGTCGACTAGCCTGTAGCACGTGACGACGGAGGACTTGCACGCACCGGGGCTGCTCTACCGTCTCTATCAAAAGCGTCTCCGGCACGGTTTGACTCCGGATGTGCTGCCTCACCACATCGGCATGATTGTCGATGGCAACCGACGCTGGGCGCGCGAGCGTCTGCTAGAAAGCGAGTCCCACGGGCACCGCGCGGGTGCCGCGAAGGTGCCGGAGTTTCTCGTCTGGTGCGATCAGTTGGGTATCGGCATGGTCACGCTCTACCTGTTGTCCACGGACAATCTCACGGGTCGCGCATCCGCCGAACTCGACGAACTTTTCGAAATCATCGGTGACCTTGCCCAGAGACTGGCGACCTACCCCAACTGGAAGATCAAGCACGTCGGGTCAGACGAAGGGTTGCCGACGTCGCTGCTGACCCGCATCCTGGCTGCCGAAGAGAAAACCGCGAGCAACACGGGGCTGCATGTGAACTTGGCGATTGGCTATGGCGGGCGGGCGGAAATCGCCGACGCCGTGCGCAGCATCATCGCTGAGCATCAGACCAAAGGTGGTTCCCTCGATGATCTCGCTGACAAGCTCACTCCGGAACTCATCAGCAGCCACCTCTACACGGGTGGTCTGCCCGACCCCGATTTGGTGATTCGCACGTCAGGTGAACAGCGGCTCTCCGACTTCATGCTCTGGCAGAGCGCACACAGTGAGTTCTATTTTGTGGAGGCGCTGTACCCCGACCTTCGTGAGGTCGACTTCTTGCGCGCGCTACGAGATTACGCGCAGCGGGAGCGTCGCTTCGGCGGCTAGTCTCGACCCCTCGCAATTGGGGTAAACGATGTATGACTTCGGGCGTGTCGCTCCCGAGCTCCCGGCCGGTCATGCGTAGTTTGGCGACATGACCACTCCGCGCGAGAGTGCCGCGAAGACGCGTTCTTCCTCCGGCCGCCAGACCTCATCCGCCACCCGCCAAACCGAGCGTACCTACGTGTTAGATACCTCGGTTTTGTTGTCTGACCCGCAAGCCATTTTTCGGTTCGCCGAACACGCGGTGGTCATCCCGGTGGTGGTGATTAGCGAGCTGGAGAAAAAACGTCACGACCCCGAGATTGGGTATTTTGCGCGCCAGGCGTTGCGTCTGCTTGATGATCTGCGGGTCAAGCACGAACGACTCGACTTTCCTCTTCCCATTGGCGATGGTGGCTCGCTACGAGTGGAGCTGAATCACTCGAATCAGGCGGTGCTGCCCTCGGGCCTGCAGCTCGGCGACAACGACTCGCGCATCCTCGCCGTGGCGATGAACCTCGCGAACGACGGGCTGGCAGTGACGGTCGTGTCGAAAGACCTGCCGATGCGCGTCAAGGCGTCGTCCATCGGACTCTCGGCGGAGGAATACCGCGCCGAGCAGGCTGTCGATTCGGGGTGGACGGGCGTGGCCGAACTCACGCTCGGGTCGGATGACATCACCGACCTCTATGAGCACGAGAAGCTGCGCGCGCGCGCGGTCGTCGACATTCCGTTGAACACGGGTCTGGTTATCCATTCGGATCGCGGTTCGGCGCTTGCGCGGGTGACCGGCCCAGGCGAACTGAGTCTCGTGCGCGGTGACCGTGATGTGTTTGGTTTGCACGGTCGGTCGGCCGAGCAGCGCCTCGCGATTGATCTTCTGCTCAACCAAGAAATCGGCATCGTGTCGCTCGGCGGTCGTGCCGGAACCGGAAAGTCGGCACTCGCTCTCTGTGCGGGGCTCGAAATGGTGCTCGAGCGTCAGCAGCACAAGAAGATTGTGGTCTTCCGACCGCTGTACGCGGTGGGCGGCCAAGAGCTCGGTTATCTCCCCGGAGATCAGGGCGAAAAGATGAACCCGTGGGGCCAGGCCGTGTTCGACACGCTCGGCGCGCTGGTCTCGGGCAACGTGCTCGACGAGGTGGTCGAGCGCGGAATGCTCGAAGTGCTTCCGCTCACGCACATCCGTGGCCGTTCGTTGCACGATTCATTTGTGATTGTCGACGAAGCACAGTCGCTCGAAAGAAACGTGCTCTTGACCGTGCTCAGCCGCATCGGTCAGAACTCGCGGGTGGTGCTCACGCACGACGTTGCGCAGCGCGACAACCTGCGTGTCGGTCGGCACGACGGTGTGGCGAGCGTGATCGAAAGCTTGAAGGGTCAGTCGCTCTTTGGCCACGTCACTCTGACGCGCTCTGAGCGTTCGGCCATTGCGGCGCTGGTCACCGACCTGCTTGAGGTCAACGAACTCGCCTAATCGCGCGCGAGCCGAAGAACTTCGTCGGCGAGGTCGCGCCGCAGTGTGTCGAGACGCTGGTCGCGCTCTTCTGGAGTGAGATACGGGTCGGGATGCACGCTGCGCGTGGCAATCTCGCGAATCGCGGTTTGCACCTCCTCGCGAGTGCGCTCCAGACATCCCTCCGCCTCCGAGGCCAGGTACTCGTCGTCGGACGCGAGTTCGACGAGCCGCTCGGCTACGGCAATCAACACGGCCCGACGATGTTTCAGATGCTTGACGTCAACGGAGCGAAAGTCTTGACCGTCACGACCTCGCCCTCCTCGGCCTGACGCGATCTTGATTTCGGTGCGCAGCCACTCGGCATCGGCCATTTTTTCGTCGCGCAACAAAAGCAACTCTTCGCTGACTGCTTGAGTGAACCAGGCCGTCGTGGGCGTGTACTTCTCGCGCAGCATCAGGATGACCGCCTTATTCGTCACCGCCAGGCGCACGGCCACGGTGCTCAGCAAAATGACTTCGTCGGTCGCCTCTTGTTCGCTCGACTCTTCGCCGATCAGTCTCAAGCGATTGAGAATGTCTCGCATCGACTTCATGCGTTACCTCACAAAACCGTTAGGGATGCGTCATCGACATCACGTCGAGAGCGTTGTCGAGTTGAACCAACGTGAGTTTGTCGTCATCAACGTAGCCGAGTTCGATGACGGATTCGCGAATGGTTTTGCCGGTGGTCACTGCGTGCTTGGCAATCTTGGCCGCGGCCTCGTAGCCGAGGAATTTGTTGAGCGGCGTCACGATCGACGGACTCGACTCGGCCTGCGCGCGAGCCCTCTCAAGGTTCGCCTCAAGGCCGTCAATCGTCTTGTCGGCAAGCACCACGGCGGAATTGGCGAGCAATCGAATGGACTCGAGGTTGGCGTTGGCCATAACCGGAATGGCTACGTTCAATTCGAATAGTCCGGATGCGCCCGCCCAGGCCACGGTCGCGTCGTTTCCGATGACGCGTGCACACACCATCAGCACGGCCTCGGGAATCACCGGGTTAACCTTGCCGGGCATAATCGACGATCCGGGTTGCAGATCGGGGATGTGTAGTTCGCCCAAGCCCGTGTTGGGTCCCGAGCCCATCCAGCGCAGGTCGTTGCAAATCTTGGTGAGAGAAACGGCAATCGTGCGCAATGCGCCCGACGCTTCCACCAGTCCATCACGGTTGGCTTGTGCCTCAAAGTGGTCACGTGCCTCGGTAATGGGCAGTCCGGTTTCGGCAGCGAGCAGGGCGATGACTTTTTGCGGGAAACCGGCGGGGGTGTTGATTCCCGTTCCGACGGCGGTACCGCCGAGGGGAACCTCGGCCACACGCGGAAGTGCGGAGCGAACGCGCTCGATGCCATAGCGAATCTGAGCAGCGTATCCACCGAACTCTTGGCCGAGGGTGACCGGGGTGGCGTCCATCAGGTGCGTGCGCCCGGCCTTGACTGCCGTTTGCCAGAGTCGTGCCTTGACGTCGAGCGCGGTGGCGAGATGCTCCAGTGCGGGTATCAGGTTGCGAATGAGTGCGCCCGTCACGGCGACATGGACGGAGGTGGGGAACACGTCGTTGGAGGACTGTGACGCGTTCACGTGGTCGTTGGCGTGCACGGTGCGCCCGAGCGAGCGACTAGCGAGCGTGGCGAGCACCTCGTTCATGTTCATGTTCGAACTGGTACCCGACCCCGTCTGGTACACGTCGACGGGAAACTCGGCGTCGAGTTTCCCGGTGATGACTTCGTCCGCGGCGGTCGCAATCGCGGCTGCAATGTCGGGGTCAAGAACGCCGAGTTCGGCGTTGGCCAGCGCTGCCGACTTTTTGATTTGAGCGAGCGCGGCGATGTGCGCAGACTCCAGTGTGGTTCCCGAGATGGGGAAATTCTCGACGGCACGCTGCGTCTGTGCCGCGTACAGGGCGTTTCGAGGCACTTGCACGTCGCCCATGGTGTCGCGTTCGATTCGGAAGTCATTGTTCGTAGTCATGGCAGAGCAACCTTTCCGTTGACGATGTGTAGCGCGAGTCGTGGTGAGGTGGTGCGTGAAGCTCGTCGGCGTGGCCTACTCGATGCTGCCTACGACGACATCGGGCGTGACAACACCTTGTTCGAGTCGGTAGTTTGCGCCGACAATTGCCAGATTACCCTCGGCGATGGCGGCACCCACGAGCTCACTCGATTCGAGCAATTCGGCGATGGTTGCTCGCAGGTGTTCTTTACCCACTGCCAGAGAATCTACCTCGGCTGGGTTGAGCGTGCCATCCGGCAAAAATTGTCCTGCCGCACCCGCCACACGGCGAATAGCTGGAGTAATTCGTGCCACCAAATTGGCGATATGCGGGGGGAGCGGGTTCGCATCCGGGCCGAGCATGTTGATGGCACCATTGACCGCACCGCAGTTGTCGTGTCCGAGAACAATGATGAGAGGAACACCGAGAATGGCGACCGCATACTCGAGTGAGGCAACAACTGAGTCGGAGATGATTTGACCCGCGTTCCGCACAACGAAAAGGTCACCGAGCCCTTTGTCGAAGATGATTTCGGCGGCCAATCGACTGTCACTGCATCCAAATAGTGCGGCGCTCGGGTTTTGGTCGTAGGCGACCTCTTTGCGACGTTCCACATTTTGACGCGGATGCGCGGGCACGCCTTCAACAAATCGCTTGTTGCCCGCCAGCATGCTCGCCCACGCCTGCGCGGGTGTCACGCGTGTCATTGCGCCGTGCTCACGTTGATCGCGGCCGTGACCGCGGAGGCGAGCAGCGCGAACTCGCTCGTGTCGGCATCCCCGCGAAGCAAATATGTGGTGTCACCGGTTTTCGTGGCCAACGCAGAGGAGTTGTTGCCTGCCGGGCCGTTGTCGTACACGTCCCACGTGATGCCATCGATCACGACGGTCGACACTGGCGTGGTTTTCTCCATGCGCGTGCTCAACCACGAGGACCCGGCGCCGAATGCTTGTTCGAACCCGATGTAGCCCTGCATCGGAGTGATGAACCCGATGCGCCATTCGGTGATGTCGTCGGCACTGGTGCGCACTTCGGCCGCGTTGGCCTGCCACGTTGCGTCGAGCACCGGCACGACGATGGCGCTCGAGACATTGGCTTGCGCGGCTTGTGCGGCGGCCACGTAATCTACCTGCCACGCGGGTGCCTCATCCGATCGGGGAACCGCGAAAAAGATGATGGCCACCACACCGAGGGTGGCGAGCATCGAGTAGATGAGATTGTTGACGGTCTTGCGCTCACGGTAGAGGCGCGAGTTTTCGGCCCGCCGGGCAGCTTCTTCTTCGGGAGTTTCGGGTCGACCGAGCTCCGCTACGACTCGTCTAGCTTTGGCGGGCGGCATTGAGTCGTTCCTTCGCGCCGGCTAGCCATTCCTCGCAACGAGCGGCCAGCGCCTCGCCTCGTTCCCACAGCCGGAGGGTCTCCTCGAGAGTGCTCTGACCCTTCTCGAGCTCGGCGACGACGGTAACAAGCTCGTTGCGTGCTTCCTCGTACGACAGAGTCGTGGGATCGGGGGCCTCGGACATAGTCACGATTCTACCTTTCGGGTTGAGTTCGCGTCATGCGTGCCGTTACTCGTTGCATCGAGTGCCCCGTGCGCGAGGGTTACTACGAGCGGAGTACCGGGTGGTGCATCTTCTGGTGTGCGCACGGCGGTTCCTGACGGAGTCACGGCAATTGCGTATCCGCGTTCGAGTGTCGATTGGGGTGACAACGCACGAACGTGACTGCGTAGCGATTGCGTTTCGATTCGCGCATCGTCGAGCGCACGCGACGCGAGTTCAAAGCCCCGCTGCACCGTGCGAACGAGCTCCTCGGCGCGCTGGTCGATGATCCACGCGCTGCCGGCGAGCACCGGACGACTGCGCACCTGCTCCAGTCGTTCGAGGTTCATGCGCACAAAATTGCTGGCCGCCTGAAACGCGCGGTTACGCAGGTCTGACACGAGAGCCAATTCTT
>JBMOEY010000081.1:0-6422 GCA_049314515.1 Microbacteriaceae bacterium | reverse complement strand
AAAGTTGTGTGCGTGAAAGCGCACCGTGGGTTCAAATCCCACCGGGACCGCCAATAAAAAAGACTCCCATGTTCGGGAGTCTTTTTTATTGGCTTGGTTTGTTAGTGCTGGGATTTGGGAGGAGGCAGTCCTGTGGACTGCCGACGGCTCCCACCGGGACCGCCAATGGAGAAAGCTTCCCCAAAAGGGGAGGCTTTCTCAATTTGTGCTCTGGTTGGCGTTGGTGAGCGCACCGGGTGGTTTTCGTGCATCGCACTCGCCGACGTGGCACACTCGACACATGAGCACTCGACACAAAACGGGTACAGAGTCCCGGCTGTCGTACAAATCGGAGAACTCAGTGCTGAGCCTCTGGTCGAAGAATTCCGTTCTCTCGATAGGGTCACGGGGCTCCGCGTTTTCTATCGGTTCCATTGGATCATTCGGTTCGATTTTCTCGATTGGTTCGTTTCTGAGCATCCTTGGCATCATGTCTGCGCTCACCATCGTCGGAATCATGAGTTGGAAGCGCGCCCCAAAAAAACGCCGAAACTTCTAAACTTTTCTGCGTGACCGAGACAACAAACCTCACTCTTCGTCAGCGCCCGTTTGATTTCGTCTTCATCGTCTTCTTCTGCTGGGCGTTTATTTCGTGCGTTATCAGCGACGCGATTCCCACGCTGGGCATTGTGCAATCGCCCGACAGCCCGAACATCCTGGCCCAATGGAACTACGCCTACGCGAGCGTGAACGATCCGCTGTTCTTGAACCCGCCAGTCTGGATGCGCTTTGTCACGGGACTTTCCGCCTTCGTCTATGCGCCTTTTTACGTCGTGCTGGTTTATGCGCTGATTCGAGGACGCAACTGGATACAGCTCCCGGCAGTCATCTACGCCACCCTCATTTCCGGCATCACCGGGGTCGTTGTTTTTGGTGTGGAATTCTTTGGCGAACCGGAATGGCGTACGCCGAACCCAATTGGTTTCTTGGCGTTCAACCTGCCATATGTTCTGATTCCTCTGTTGCTCCTTATTCGCATGCGTAAGCCCATGCCGTTTCTCCGCCGTTTCTGACGACTTCGTCGCCATTCCGGCCTGCTCGTGAGAAACTTTGGATATGAGCGTGCGCACCCCCGACCCCAATTCTGGCTGGCTGGGCGACGATGAACTCGCTGCCATTCGACTCCGCCTTCCTCTTCTCTATGTCGAAGCGGTGCCGGTTCGGGTTGATGGACTCGGTGTTGTCACCGAGGTCGGTGTTCTTTTGCGGTCGAAGCCGTCGGGTGAAATGACCAGAACTATCGTGTCGGGGCGAGTTTTGTTTGGTGAGACGATCCGTGACGCACTCTTTCGACACCTCGAAAAAGATTTGGGGCCGATGGCGTTTCCGCTTCTGCCGACGAGCTCGATTCCGTTTCACGTGGCCGAGTATTTCCCCTTCCCCGGTCTGAGTGCTTTCACGGATGACCGACAGCACGCGGTTTCGCTGGCCTACGTTGTGCCGGTCACAGGTACGTGCGAACCTCGCCAGGACGCCCTCGAAGTTACCTGGTTGACCCCGGAGGAGGCGGCGAGCGATTCGGTGGCCGTCGAGATGGAAGGTGGACGAGGCACCTTGTTACGCATGGCCATGGCGGCGATGGGTCGGGTTTAACCGGAGAAAAAGTCGGCGTTCTCAGGGTTAAACCGCACACGTAGTGGGTCTCTGGTGGACGCAGGTCGGGGTGGGATTCACACTTGAGGTGTGAGGTCCCATGAGTAATTCTTCCGACTTTCGAACAGCCCGCAAGGGCTTCGATCCGAGCCAAGTTGACGCAACTTTTCTGGAAATTGCTGAGCAGATTGAAAAGAGTGCGACCGCGGCGAACGAATCCGAGGCGATTCTTCGCCGGTTGAAGCGTGAACTGACCGATGTTCGTTCTAAACTTCGCAAAATCGACTCGGCCCCCAGCTTCTCAGAGCTCGGCTCAGCGTTCGAGCAGACACTCCAAGTAGCCGAAGAGCAAGCGGCCAAACTGCTGGCTGAGGCGGCTGAGGAAGCCAACGAGATTCGTGACGCTGCCAATGCCGAGGCTCGCGAACTTTACACATCGTCTGTATCTCAGGCCGAGGCTCTTCTCACCGAGTCTCAAAGCCGTGCTCGTCGAGCTGAGGCTCAGGCAAAGAGTCGTGCGGCGGCAGAAGTTTCGCAGGCCGAAGACGGATTGGCAGATGCCCGAGCAGACCTCGTCGAAGCCCGCACAATCATCGAGACCGCGCAGCGACGTGGTGCCAAGTTTGTGACCGAAACAGAGATCGCGGCGTCCGATCGTCGAGCCCGCCTGCATCAGGAAATCGAAGATGTCAAAACGGAACTGGACACGTCGCGCCAGATTGCGGAGCGGGATCAGCTACGTATTGACTACGACATAAAAATCGCCGAAGACGAGGCCGAGCGCGAGCGATTGGCTCTCAACGAAGAGGCAGTTGCCAAGGTTCAGCGCTTGAGCGAAGAATCGAGCGCGCGGGTCGCCGATGCCGTCGCGCGTGCGGGCGACCTCACCGCTCAAGCCGAAGCGGAGCTGTCGGAGCACCGAAAAGAAGCTAATCGCATTCTGCGAGAGGCGCGCGAGGACGCGGCGCGCACCATTTCCGAGGCTCGTCGACTTTCCGAGAACTTGGTGAACCGCTACGAGGAATACAGTTCGGAAGCCTTCGTTGACGCAGAATCTCGAATCGAATGGCTCGAAGCGCAGTCAAAAATCATGGACGGCTTTGCGTTCGAACTTCGGTCACTGTCGTCAATTGACTCGCAGGTTGTTCTCGACGAGATGCCGAACCCGAGCTAATCCTTAGTGAGCCGCTCAACTGGCGGCTGCCAGCCGAGCCCGTTTACGCATTGCACGGATAAGTGCGCGCCCGCGAAGTTGCCACATCGCCCATAAGCCGATCCATACGAATGGCGTCATCCATCCGGCCTGCACGCGAAGGCGGTCGCGGTAGAGCGTCGTGCGATCTCCGATTGGTGAGACCGCCATTCGGTGATCCCAGACTTGGAGTCGAGTGAGTGGTCCGCTCATCGGGGCTCCCGAATCAATGACCATGCGCACATTGCCAGGGCGTTCCTCGTAGCGCACCTCAACAACTTGTGTGCCCAACGGAATCACGCCGAACAGCGAGAGTGCCACCATGTGGGGCGTGCCCGCGACCCACCGTGAGGGAAATCCGCCCGGTTCGAGCGAGCGAACGCGGATGAACGGACGTGCGGCGGCGCGCATCTGCGCGGGTCGAGACAGCGCATCCCAGACGGTCTCCACGTCGGCATCGAGCGTGATCCGCAAAAACACGTCCATCAATTCTCCGAACCCGGTTCAGGCAACGTCACGACGATGCCACGTGATGAGGTTATCGCGATTGAATCCGCGCCCACAGCGACCGCACGATAGTGGTCGTGTCGCGACGCGGAATCGATAAAACTCGTGCCCAGCCGGACAGTAACCGACGATGGGCGCCAGGTCAGCAGCTGCGCTACCGTCGTGCGTGCGCGACCCGTCGTAGCCGAGTTCGCGCGCGATCGTGCGCCATTTGGTGCCGTGTCCGGCTTTCGCGCCGGCGAGTGCGTGCGCCACCTCGTGCAACAACACCTGTTTCACTTCATCGTCGTCGTAGCGTGCGGTCAAGTGGCGTGAGAGCGAAATGCGTTTCTTGCCGAAGTCGCATAGCCCGGCCCGCATTTTGGCGTGGTCGAAACCAAACGTCCACACTCTCGAATCCAAATGTTGTTCGATGAGTTCGTGCGCCCATGCGCGCACCTGGTCAAGGTCGGCCATGCTTACCGCTTTATCGCGAAGATATTTTTGTTCGGACTGGGGCTCGGCACGGCCGTCACATCGGTGACGATGGGGGCATTCGCGACAAACTGAGTGATTTCGTCACCCGAGAGCGCCGAAGCGGGATGCGGGCCACCAGCCAACAGCCGCGGGAGCATGTCGAGCAGCGCAACGGAGCGTGAGCCGACGAGCACGAGATTTCCGAAGCGCCGACCCTTGAGCACCTGAGCCTCGGCGATGACAATGACCTCGGGTAGCACACTCGCGAGCGTGGCAACCTGCGCTCGGGCGAACGACAGGCCGGGACCATCCGCCACGTTGATGACGATCATGCCGTCGGGCGAGAGCAAAGCCGCAACCTCGCCGAAGAACTCGCGACTCGTCACGTGGGCCGGTGTGCGTGCGCCGGCAAAGATGTCGAGAACGACGAGATCGACGGTACCGCGCAATCCTGCGGGGAGTTTGGCGAGTGTGGCGCGCGCATCTCCGTACCGAAATCGAATGGATGCGCCGGCCGGCAGCGGCACATGCTCACGCACGAAGTCGATCAAGTCGGCGTGCCGTTCGAGCACCTGCTGCCGAGATCCGGGGCGCGTCAGCGCCACGTAACGTGGGAGTGTCAGCGCGCCGCCGCCCAGGTGCACCGCGGTAATCGGCTCGCCGGCGGGCCGAAAAAGGTCAATCACGTGACCAATGCGACGGATGTATTCGAAAAACAACTCGTCTTGCGCGTCGAGAAACACGTGTGATTGTGGGGTGCCATCGACCTCAAGAATGACGGCGCCAGGCTGGTACGGGTCGGGCATCAAGATTGCTCGTTCACCCGAGTCGCGCAGTGTGATCTGCGGGTTTTCGGGCATGGTTGCTCCTCAACGCAAAAATGTCATCGAATTGTAACTAGACACGCGCACCCTTTGCGACCTATAGTTGTATTTTGCGCATCTAAGAATCAGCGTGCCCTCATATTGCGGTCGGCGTGCATACTCTCTCACCTTGTGGCTCACCAACGAAGCAGTCACAACTTGGTGGGTATTTGGCGTTCCACGGATGCGCGAAGAACAAGTCCCCGTCGACTCGCAATGATGGCACATTTCTTGCCATTCGGAGGTAATTCCCTTGGCCGCTGCGCGCAACGCAAACAAGTCCCCACAGAACGGTCGCGAGGCTTCGCGACTTTCGTTCGCCAAGATTCAAGACACCATCAAGGTTCCCGATCTGCTCGCGTTGCAGACCGAGAGCTTTGACTGGCTCGTCGGTAACGACGCCTGGAAGGCGCGCGTAGCCGAGGCCAAGAAAGCCGGACGCTCTGATGTGTCTGAGCGGATGGGTCTGGAAGAGATTTTTGAAGAAATCTCGCCGATTGAGAACAACGACCAGACCATGCAACTGGCGTTCCGCAATCCGCAGCTCGAGGAAGAAAAATATTCACTCGACGACTGCAAGAACCGCGGCAAAACGTACTCCGCCCCACTTTATGTTGAGGCAGAGTTCTTCAACACCGAGACCGGTGAGATCAAAACCCAGACCGTCTTCATGGGTGACTTCCCCTTGATGACCGAAAAGGGAACCTTTATTGTCAACGGCACCGAGCGCGTCGTCGTGTCTCAGCTCGTTCGCAGCCCCGGTGTTTACTTCGAGCGCACGCTCGAAAAAACGTCCGACGTGGAAATTTATTCGGCACGCATGATCCCGAGCCGCGGTGCGTGGCTCGAGTTCGAGATTGACCGTCGCAACCAGGTGGGCGTGCGCATCGACCGCAAGCGCAAGCAGTCGGTGACGGTCTTCCTCAAGGCACTCGGTCTCACCAGCGAAGACATCGAAAAAGAGTTTTCCGGCTACGAGTCGATTGCCGCAACCCTTGAGAAAGATGCGATTCTCACCAAAGAAGACGCCCTCAAGGACATTTACCGCAAGCTCCGTCCGGGAGAGCAGGTGGCCACCGAGGCCGCGCGTGCACTCCTCGACAACTACTACTTCCAGCACAAGCGCTACGACCTGGCAAAGGTTGGTCGCTACAAGATCAACAAGAAGCTCGGTCTCGAGGCTCCGATCAGCGACTCCGTGTTGTCGGTAGAAGACATCGTCGCGACCATCAAGTACCTCGTCGCGCTGCACGCAGGAGAGAAGACCATCAAGGGTCTTCGTGCCGGCAAGCCTGCCGACATCCCCATCGATGTTGATGACATCGACCACTTCGGTAACCGCCGCATCCGTGCGGTTGGCGAGCTGATTCAGAACCAGGTTCGCACCGGTCTTTCGCGTATGGAGCGTGTTGTGCGTGAGCGCATGACCACGCAAGACATCGAGGCCATCACGCCGCAGACGCTCATCAACGTGCGTCCGGTTGTTGCTGCCATCAAGGAGTTCTTCGGAACCAGCCAGTTGTCGCAGTTCATGGACCAGAACAACCCGCTCGCCGGACTTACGCACAAGCGTCGCCTCTCGGCGCTCGGCCCGGGTGGTCTCTCTCGTGAGCGTGCCGGTGTTGAGGTGCGTGACGTTCACCCGTCGCACTACGGTCGCATGTGCCCCATCGAAACTCCTGAAGGCCCGAACATCGGTCTGATCGGCTCGCTCGCGTCGTTCGCCCGCATCAACGCGTTCGGCTTCATTGAGACGCCGTACCGCCGCGTGG
>JBMOEY010000080.1:0-6460 GCA_049314515.1 Microbacteriaceae bacterium | reverse complement strand
CGAACAGAATTACGAAGGCGCCATAAACCTGAATGGAGCGGCCGATCGCGATGCCCTGCCGGCGAACGTGTCGAACACGACCACTGAACAGGCCGGTGAGAAACGTGCCCGCCGCTCCGGCCGACATGATGAGTCCCACGGTGATCGGCCCGCCACCGATGATTCCCGCCCCGACGGCCGGTAACAGCACGTAGGGTCGACCGAACGTCATCGCCACGATGTCGGCCACAAATCCGGCACTAATTTGCGGTGCGCCACGAAGAAAACGAATACTCTCAACGAACGATTCCCAGCCGGGTCGCACGACGTCGTGAAGCGGCGGGATGCGCGGCAACAGCGCGATGCCCAAAAACGCGGTTGCGCTGAGCGCCAAGTCGGCGGCGAACGTCCATTCGTAACCGACCGTCGCGGCGAGTACGCCGGCCAGCGCCGGTCCGACCATGATTTGAAGTCCAATAGAGAGTCCGCTCAGGGCGCTCGCCGGCGCGACAAGTTCCGCGGGCAAAAGTCGGGGGATGATCGCACTGCGCGTCGCTCCGAGGGCAATCGTCGCCATCGCACCGATTGTCGTGCACACGTAGAAGGGCCAGACCCACACGTGTTGTCCGGCGGCGAGCAGTCGCGCATCCACAATCGTCAAGATCAACAGCCCACTCGTCGACGCGAACAGGATCACCGCGAGCCACATCAGCAGGAGGCGCCGGTCGAAGGCGTCGGCGATCATGCCGGCGAGCGGCCCAGCGAGCGTTGCCGGTACGAGGGCAATGCCGCCTACCAGTGCGACGGCAATCGTGTCGTGAGTGATGGAGTAAATCTGAAGCCCGACGGCCACGATTGTGAGTTGGATGCCGAGCCCCGTGAGTAAGGTGCTGAGCCAGAGTCGCGCGAATGCGGGCGACGTTCGTAGTGGTGTGACGTCAACGAAGTTGTGCCGAAGTGATGTCATCGTGTTCCGTCAACTAGGCCCATCCCTATCGGACAGATTGAGTTTCCAATCTAAGCCCATCATCAGCCGGGATAAGGTCATGAATCGCCTGAAATGTAGCGAATCTCGCGAAAATCTTGGACAAGTTTTGGCTCGCCAGATGCCTCTCGTCCCGCGAAACCCTCATTCTCTTCTTTATGCTTTAAGCAAATGTCTCGTCTGGGGTTCCGTCGTTCGCTCAGCCGGCTGATTGCGTCAGTCGGTGCGTTTGTCATGATTTCGGCGGGTGTTGTCGCTTTCAGCGCTGTCACCGATGCTGAGCCAGCGCAGGCAGCTGATTTGACGCAGTTCAAGCCGGGGAACATCATCTCGGATGCGCTGTTTTGGAACTCGAATGCCATGACGGCGGCGCAGATTCAGAGTTTCTTGAATGACAAGGTGCCGACCTGTCGGTCGGGATACGTGTGCTTGAAGGATTATCGCGAGACGACGTGGACGTCGACCGCCAACCCGATGTGCTCTTCGTATCCCGGGGCGGCAAACGAATCTGCGGCGACCATTATTGATAAGGTTGCGCGCGCCTGCGGTGTGAGTCAGAAGGTCCTTCTGGTCATGTTGCAAAAAGAGCAAGGATTGGTTACTCACACGTGGCCGTCTACCTGGCGGTACACGGCGGCGTTGGGTGCGGGATGCCCGGATACCGCCGCGTGTGACAGCGACTATTACGGCTTTTACAACCAGGTGCGCTACGGCGCGTATCTTCTCAAGCGCTACACCCAGCCGTCTGGCACTGGTCCCGGAACGTGGTGGGACACGCGGTTCGATCTGATGAAACCCGTCGGTCGGGTCAGTTCCATTTTGTATAGCCCGAACACTGCGTGTGGGACTCGTGACGTGTATATCGAGAATCAGGCGACCCACGCGCTTTACCTGTACACCCCGTACACCCCGAATAGCGCTGCGCTTGCCGCCGGCTACGGAACGGGCGATGGATGCTCCGCCTACGGTAACCGAAACTTCTTCAACTACTACACCGATTGGTTTGGTCCCACGAACGCGACGCCACCAGTGGTGACGGCTCATCCGTTGATTCCGGGAACTCCGCGCGTCGGGTCGCCCATCACCGCAACTGCTGGCGTGTACACGGGCATCCCCGTGCCGACGGTCTCGTTACAGTGGGCGCGTTGCACGGCCACGAAAGTGGCCACGACGACGTTGCCGGCAACGTGCACCGAGATCACGGGTGCCACTACGGCAACGTACGCCGTGACGGCAGCTGATGCCGGAAAGTTCCTCACTCTGCGTTCCACGGCCACCAACTCTCAGGGTTCCTACACCTCATGGTCGGCGTCGAGCGCAGCTGTCACCGAAATCCCGTCGGTGACGACGGAACCGGCACTGACGGGCTCGAACCGCGTGGGCAGTAGCGCGAGTATCTCTGCCGGTGTGTGGCGCGGGTCGCCCGTACCCACGATTTCTTATGCCTGGTTTACCTGTTCGGCTTCCGTTCCGGTCACCGGTCCCGCGGTGGCCTCAACGTGTGTGGATGTTCCAGCCACGTCGAGCAGTGTCACCTGGTCTGCCGCTCACGTCGGTAAGTTCGGCGCGGTCAAGGTCACGGCGACGAACGCAGCCGGTGCATCGAGTCGATGGATCACCCTCGCGTCACCGATTGCGCTTGCGACGACTCCCACGCCGACTCCAACGTCGACAGCGACACGCACTCCTACTCCCACCGCAACTCCCACCCCGACGCGCACCCCGACCGCGACGCCGACGCCGGGGGCAACAACCACCCCCACGCCGAGTCCCACCGCATCGGTCGCTCCGGTGGATCCGACCGTGTCGGGCGTTCCCGCCGTTGGTGGCACTCTGACCGTTAATCCCGGGTCATGGGCTGGCTCGAAGGTTTACCAAAACACCGGGCCACAGTACAACGGCTATTTCGTGCGCAATATTCAGGTTGCGTTGACTCTCGGCGGTGTCCCCACAACGGTCGATGGTGTCTATGGCGCGCAAACCTCGTGGAACGTTAAGACTTTCCAGTCGGCGAAGGGCCTTAAGGCAGACGGAATCACGGGTCCGCTCACCTATGCCGTGATGGATCGAATCTTGGTGAGCGCTGCGTCGCTGTCGTACTCATGGTTTGCCTGCTCGTCGGCCGTGCCCGTTGCGACCGCGAAACTGCCATCGTCGTGCGTTGTGTTGTCACCCGCGGTCACCTCGACGACATTCACCCCAACCGCAGCGCAGGTTGGCAAGTTCTTGTCTGTTCGAGTGACGGGCTCGCGAGCTGGTGTCAATTCCACGCTTTACACAGCGGCACCGGTTGCCGTGGGCACAGCCCCGTCGAACACAACATCGCCGACAGTTTCGGGCACGGCTCGGGTTGGCTCGACCCTCTCGTCGGTCGCGGGCGCATGGGCCGGCTCGCCCGCTCCCACAGTCAGCACGACGTGGGTTCGGTGCGCAACAGCGCAGAGCACGTCACGAACGACGCTCGCGACGGGCTGCGCCACCATTCCCGCAGCCACGGGAGCAACCTACGCCGTGACGACGGCTGACCTAGGAGCGTTCATCGCGGTGGGCGAGACCGCAACCAACACCGTTTCGATCACGACAGTGTTTAGCCCCACTTCTGCGGTGGTTGTTGCGGCACCGTCACCCACGCCGACGCCGGGAGCGACGTCGACACCGACGCCCACAACGCCGGCCGTGTCGGACCCCACGGTGAGTGGCGTGTCCAAGGTGGGCTCGACTCTCACCGCATCCACTGGAACATGGACACCGGTCTCGCCCTACCAAGACTTTGGCCCGACCTTCAGTGGCTACTACGTGCGTAATATTCAAACCGCACTCAAGGGCTCCGGAATTTCCGTGATCGTTGACGGAATCTACGGACCAGATACGCGCGCAGCGGTAACGACATTCCAGACAAATAAGGGGCTCACCGTCGATGGAATCGTGGGACCGCAAACGTGGAACGCCATGGTCACGGTGTTGACCAACATGACGAAGTTTGATTACGCCTGGTATGCGTGCAGTTCATCCGTAACTTCGGCGACCGTAACGATACCGATCACGTGTGCGCCGATTCTCGGTGCAACAACGTCGACCTACCGACCGCTCGCGGCCGATGTGGGAAAGTTTGTGACCGTAGCGGTCACCGGCACTCGAGCCGGCACCGTATTAACGTCGTTGCTTTCCTCCACGACTCCCGTCGCTCCTTAGGCAACGGGCGCCAACGGCGCGGGGGCGCTCGTTCGCCTCTTGAACCAGCGTGTATCGGTGATGCGCGCGAGTATCGGACTCGAAATTACCGTGATCAGCATGTAGGTTGCGGCGAACGGCGCAATTGTGGGGTCCACGCCGGCCGAGACTGCGACACCAGCGATGATCACACTGAACTCCCCGCGCGGCATCAGCGCGAGACCCGAACGCCACCGACCGGGAACCCCGATTCCGGCGCGAGCCGCGGAGACGTATCCCGTCACAACTTTTGTGCCCATTGTGACAACAGCGAGGGCTAGTGCGGGAAGGAGCACGACGGGAATGTCTGCCGGATCTGTTTGGAGCCCGAAAAAGAGAAAGAAAATTGCGGCGAAAAAATCTCGCAGAGGCTCAACAACCTTCTCCGCATTTTCGGCAACCTGCCCCGACAGTGCGATACCCACGAGAAAAGCACCGACGGCACTCGAGACGGCAACGGCAGACGCAATACCCGCAACCAACATGGCAACGCCCATGACTCCGAGCAAGAGCGATTCGGGATGATGAGCATTGAACACACGAGAAATCTTCGAGCCAAAGTAATACGTGACGATCAACACGAAGAGCACGAGACCAACCGCAATGGCCACCGTGACAAATCCTTGTGCCCACGTTGCGCCGACCACAATCGCCGAGAGCACGGGCAAATAGAACGCCATGGCAAGGTCCTCCATGACAAGAATGGACACGATTGTCGGTGTCTCACGGTTACCAATGCGACCAAGGTCTCGAAGTACTTTGACGATCACGCCCGAAGACGACACCCATGTGACACCGGCCAACACCACGGCGCCAATTGGCCCCCAACCCATCAGGAGCGCGAAGATGGCTCCCGGTACTGCGTTGAGCAGGGCATCCAGGATGCCCGAAGGAGCGTTTTTCTTCAGACTCGACATTAGCTCGGTGGGGGAGTACTCCAGGCCCAACACCAGGAGCAGCAGTACGACGCCGATTTCGGAGCCCGTGTGCAAGAACTCACTACTCGCATCCAGCGGTAGAATGCTGCCGGATCCAAACAACAGACCCATCGTCATGTACAACGGGATGGCGGATTGACCCAGCCGGTTGGCAACTCGACCAAGGGTGCTCATGAGTAAAAGCAGCCCGCCGACCTCAATCAGTAGGAGGGTGTCGGTGGTGAGGTGCATGGTCGGTGGCTCGCGGTGACGTGACGAGTGGACGCTAGTTGTTCGTCTTGGCGAGAATGTTGACTAGCTCGTCGAGACCTTTTCGCGTTCCCACAGCGACGAGCACGTCGTCAATTTCGAGCAAGTTTTCGGGCGCGGGCGATGCGATAACTTCTGTACCACGCACAATCGCCACAATCGAGACGCCCGTTCGGGTGCGGGCTTTCGTGTTGCCGAGCGGACCATCGAGGTACTTTGAATCCGCCGGAAGAATTAAGTGCTCTGTGAACAATCCCACGACGTCACCGCTCAGCTCCGACATCTGACTCAGAATCGCGGTATGCCCGAGCAGGTCCGCCACCGCTTCTGCCTCGGCTCCGGTCAAGTTCACCGAGTGTGCGATTGCGTCGGGATCGTTCGCGTCGTACATTGCGATCTCGCGTCGGTCATCCCGGTAAATCAGCACGCCAATTCGTTGACCCGACTTGGTCACGACATCATGACGCACCCCGATGCCGGCGATTTCGCTGCGTTCGATTCGTACACCCATGTGACCAATGTACTGCTCGGGTCAATCTGACTCCGTATCGTCAGGCCCAGCCCAAACGATGCAGTTCATCATCATCAATGCCGAAGTAATGGGCAATCTCGTGCACGAGAGTGATGTGGATCTCGTCGCGCAGCTGCTCGAGATCGGCGCACGCGGCGATCAGGGGCTCGCGAAACAAAATGATGCGGTCGGGCAACTCGCCGAATCCGTAGTTTCCCCGTTCGGTGAGGGGGAGTCCGTCGTACAGCCCGAGCAGGTCGAGAGAGCCATCCTCGGGTCGGTCTTCGATGACGAAAACGACGTTGTCGAGACCGTCGAGCATAGAGTCGGGTAGCTCGTCGAGCTCGTGAGCGACAAGCGTCTCAAAGTCTTCTGCGGTTACGAAAAAAGGAATCTCAGACATTGAGGAATTTCGCTCAACCCGCGGGAATCACGCAAGTGGTTGCGAGTCGATTAGCGACGTGAGCCAGCCGGTCCGAGCAAGTCCTCGAATGGGTCCTTCGGTTGAGTGGCCGCAGCTTGCGCATGAGCGGCGGCGGCGGCCGGAATCGAAGAGGTTGCCGCCGGTACTGGAGCCGGTCCGGCGGG
>JBMOEY010000079.1:0-6508 GCA_049314515.1 Microbacteriaceae bacterium | reverse complement strand
CCCCGGCAGATGCCGACGGTTACGCAACGGTCATGCGTCGCGCCATCGAGCTGTCGTTGAACGGTCCGGCACACGATGCCAACCCACGCGTGGGCTGTGTGGTTCTGGATGCGCACGGCACGGTCATCGCGGAGGGCTGGCATCGCGGCGCGGGCACTCCCCACGCCGAGGTCGACGCTCTGTCACAACTTTCTCCCGCTCAGGTGCGCGGAGCGACGTTCGTCGTGACGCTCGAGCCCTGCAACCACACCGGACGCACCGGACCTTGTGCCGATGAACTCCTCGCTGCGGGCGTAGCGCGCGTCGTGTTCGGTCTCAGCGATCCCGGCGATGTTGAGGGCGGTGGCGGCGACAAGCTGCGCGCTGCCGGAATCGAGGTGGTCGCCGGTGTCGGAGCAGACGATGTAATGGCGGTCGTGCGCGATTGGTACGACAGCGCTGCTCTGGGTCGTGCAGTTGTCACAATCAAGTGGGCATCAAGTCTGGATGGTCGCGCTGCCGCGAACGACGGCACGAGCCAATGGATCTCAGGTGAGCGCGCTCGTGAGCGCGTACACCAGCAGCGCAGCGAGCACGATGCCATCGCAGTCGGCACGTCGACCGTACTCGCCGACAACCCCTCGCTGACCGCACGCATGCCCAATGGCGAGCTCTACGCGCACCAGCCGATTCCTGTCGTCATCGGTGAGCGCGAAGTCACGGGCGAGCGGCTTGATGGTCATCCGCGAGAGACGATATACCTGCGCACGCGCGATTTGCGAAGGGCGCTCAGCGATTTGCGCGAGCGCGGCATCCACTCGTTGTATGTGGAAGGCGGACCCACGCTCGCAAGCGCGTTCATCGAGGCTGGGTTGGCTGACCGCTTCTACATTTTTCTCGCCCCCGTGCTGCTCGGAGGCCAGAAGCTCGCCGTTACCGACATCGGTGTCTCGACGCTGAGTGAACGCATTGACCTCAGCGTCGATTCAACTGAACTTCTCGGAGCTGACATATTGATCACCGCTCGACCTGCGAGCGAACCCGCGCAAACACAGAGAAAGGAGGCCTAAATGTTTACCGGCCTCATTGAAGAACTCGGCGAAATCGTTCACCGCGAGCCTTCGGGTGATGGTGAACGGTTCACCATTCGTGGCTCAAAGATTGTGAGCGACGCCAAACACGGTGACTCGATCGCAGTCAGTGGCGTGTGCCTCACCGTGATTGAGCAGACTCCCGAGACATTTACTGCCGATGTCATGGCACAGACCCTGGCGATGAGCACGATGCGGGATGCCGCACCCGGCCTCAAAGTCAACCTCGAGCGCGCAGCGAAAGCCGGCGACCGGCTTGGCGGACACATCGTGCAAGGGCACGTCGATGGCACGGCTGTGGTCACGGAGGTTCGCCCCGGAGACGAGTGGCGCGTCGTGCGGTTCGCACTCACACCCGAACTCGCTCCGCTCGTCGTCAACAAGGGTTCGATTTGTGTCGATGGGATCTCGCTCACTGTGAGTGACATCAGCGACGCATCTGAGCCGCAGCAGTGGTGCGAAGTTTCTCTGATTCCAGAGACTCTCGTCGCGACCACACTGGGTGAGCGTGTCGTTGGCGACCGCGTCAATATCGAAACCGACATCGTGGCACGCCACGTCGAACGAATGCTTTCATTTCACACATCCGCGAACAAAGGAGCTCACTCATGAGCGAAATCATCCTGACCCCAATGCCTGAGGTGCTTGACGCACTGCGTGCGGGCAAACCTGTCATCGTTGCCGATGATGAGGGTCGAGAGAACGAAGGCGACGCAATTCTTGCCGCCGAGTTCGCCACACCGGAGTGGGTGGCTTGGATTGTGCGTCACTCGTCTGGACTCCTATGCGCTCCCGTCTCTCGTGACATCGCGGACAGGCTGAACTTGCCCGTGATGTTTGAGCACAGCCAAGACCGCCGCACGACGGCGTACACGGTGACAGTGGATGCTCGTGAAGGCGTCTCGACCGGCATCAGTGCCGCGGACCGAGCTCTCACTCTGAAGGTTCTGGCGGATCCCGAGTCGGTCGCGCACGACCTCGTACGCCCCGGCCACATTCTTCCCCTCCGGGCCGTCGACGGCGGCGTGCACCAACGTGCAGGGCACACCGAGGCCGCCATCGACTTGCTGTTGCTCGCTGGTTTGCGTCCCGCTGCGGTGATTGCCGAGCTGGTGGAAGACTCGGGCGAAATGATGCGCATGCCCGGACTTGTGGCTCTCGGTCGTGAAGCCGGTCTTCCGGTGACCACGGTTGCCGCTCTCATTGCGTGGATTGACGAGCATGGCATTCATCGTCCGTCAACCGAGCAGCTCAGCATGAATCGCGTGAGCTTCGAGGTGGAGACGCAAGTACCCACCGAGTTTGGACTGCTGACGTTTCGCGGTTACCGCGACAACATGACCGGAGCTGACCATGTTGCGATCATCTCGGGTGCGCCGCAACGCAATGGCGCGCTCGTGCGAGTCCACTCCGAATGCCTCACCGGCGAGGCCCTCGGGTCGTTGAAGTGTGAGTGTGGCCCACAGCTCGACGAAGCGCTCCGCACTATCGCTCGCGACGGAGGCATTGTGTTGTACATGCGCGGGCACGAAGGTCGGGGCATCGGGCTCATCAATAAGTTCAAGGCCTACCGTCTTCAAGAAGAGGGCTACGACACTCTGGACGCCAACCTCGCACTCGGTTTTCCCGCCGACGCACGCGATTACACCGCGGCAGCACGAATGCTGGACGACCTCGGTATCGAGTCCGTGAACTTGCTCTCAAACAATCCCGAAAAGCAACGTCAACTTGCCGAGCACGGCATTCGCATCGACGGGCTCGTGCCTCTTGTTGTCGGTTTGGGAGATTTCAACGTCGGCTATCTCGACGTGAAGCGCGACCGCATGGGTCACCAGCTCCCGCCGGTGCTGCCCATTCTCGAAAACCTCACTATCCCTAAGGTGGTCAACAACTAATGGCCGGACACGGTTCTCCCACCTCAACACTCTCGGTCGACGGGACTGGAATTCGCGTCGTCATCGTCGCGGGCTTGTGGCACGACAAAATCTCCGACGGGCTCATAACCGGTGCGCAACGTGCGCTTGACGCGGCCGGCGCGCAGCACACCCTCGTTCGGGTAGCCGGGTCGTTTGAACTCCCCCTGGCATGCCAGGTCGCGCTTGAAAATGGTGCGGATGCCGCGGTTGCGCTCGGCGTGATCATCCGTGGTGGCACACCACACTTCGAATACGTATCGGATGCGGCGACGAGCGGTCTACTGCAGGTGACGCTGTCGACGGGCAAGCCCGTGGGCTTTGGAGTGCTCACTCTCGACGATGAGCAGCAGGGTCTCGACCGTGCCGGCCTCCCCGGCTCGAAAGAAGACAAAGGCGAAGAGGCGGCCGTTGCTGCACTGCAATCGGTTCACACCTTGCGCACACTGGCAACGAAGTAGGCTGACGTCATGCAGATCTTGGTCAACATCCTCATCATTCTTCACTTCATCGGGCTCGCGTTTTTACTGGGCTCGTTCCTCGTTCAAATCAGAGACATCATCAAGGGCAAGGGCCGTGTCCTTCGCGGCATGCTTGACGGTGCCCTTCTCCAGATCATCACCGGTCTTGCACTGGTGGGGATTTACTCGGCCGGTCTCATCGAAGACGAGACCGTCAACAACGCCAAAATTGGCGTCAAGTTGGCCGTGGTCATTGTGATCTACGTGCTCGCATTGATTTTCCGCAAACGCGAGGTTGCGCCGTCGTGGGTGCTGTGGCTGATCGGTGGACTGACGCTCAGCAACGTCGTCATCGCTGTCGTCTGGTAGTCGAAAATTTCCTCTCCGATCGGCGGTCGTCGCGGTCCTGCGGTAAAAGGCGGACCTCGGGCTAGCTTCCGCCAGCTTCTTCCGTACCTTTTCGAGCACCGCGGCGTCATGATCTTCGTGATCGTGCTCAGCGTCATCGGGTCGGGTGCATCGCTGGCTCAACCCCTGCTGGTGAGCCAAGTAATCACGACCGTTGGCGACGGAAACCCCTTGGGCAACATTGTCTGGCTGCTCGTTGGACTGGTTGTCGTCGCGGCCCTGATTTCAGGTTTCCAGCACTACCTGTTGCAGCGCACCGGTGAAGGCGTCGTTCTCTCGTCACGCAAACAACTCGTTCGCCACATGCTTCGCCTGCCTGTGCACGAGTTCGATACCCGCCGCACCGGCGACCTCGTCTCGCGTGTTGGTTCCGACACCACGCTCCTGCGAGCCGTGCTCACACAAGGGCTCGTAGAAGCCATTGGAGGCTCGCTGACGTTCGTGGGCGCGCTTATCGCAATGGCAATTCTTGACCCCGTCTTGCTTGGGCTCACGTTGATTGTTGTCTTCACCGCCATCACGGTCGTCACGGTTCTTTCTCGACGCATCCGTGTGGCAAGTCGAAAAGCCCAGGCCAAGGTCGGTGAATTGACAGCAGCGGTGGAGCGGGCGATCAGCGCCGTGCGCACCGTGCGCGCGGCAAACGCGACCGACCGCGAGATTGCGACGGTCGACTTCGAGGCAACCGGCGCGTGGCAGATGGGTGTCAAGGTTGCAAGAATCTCGGCACTCGTCGTACCCGTTGCTGGTATCGCGATGCAGGTGGCGTTCTTGACGGTGCTCGGCGTGGGTGGCTTTCGCGTCGCGTCGGGTGCCATCACCATCGCAAACCTCGTGTCGTTCATCCTCTTCTTGTTCATGATGATCATGCCGTTGGGTCAGTTCTTCGGAGCCATCACCTCGGTCAACTCCGCACTCGGCGCGCTCGGTCGTATCCAAGAGATCATCAACCTGCCGGGCGAGGGAGCGAATGACAACCCCACTGCCGAGGCCGACACCGCGCTGGCCGCCTTGGCAACGGCCGAGAGCGCCATCGAGTTCTCGGGCGTCACGTTTGCCTATTCAATCGCCCCAACCCCGTCCGAATACGACGAGGAGGCGCCCGCTCCGGCGGGACAACTACCTCCAGCCGACCCCGTGCAGTTCGTCGAACCTGCCAACGCGCAAGAACCACCCGTCATCTTGCATGACGTGAGCTTCACGATTCCACGCGGCGAGCGCACCGCACTCGTTGGCCCCAGCGGCGCCGGCAAGTCCACCGTCTTCTCGCTGATCGAGCGTTTTTACGACCCAGAGGCGGGGACCATCCGTCTCGCGGGTATCGACATTCGCGACCTCCGTCGTGAAGACCTGCGCGCTCAAATCGGATACGTCGAGCAAGACGCACCCGTGCTCGCCGGCACCTTGCGCGACAACCTCACGCTCGGTACTCCCGACGCAAGCGACGCCGACTGCATCGCCGTTCTCCACGAGGTCAACCTCGGCGACGTGCTCGATCGAAACTCTAATGGCCTCAACGCAGAGGTTGGCGAGGGTGGCGTCATGCTATCGGGAGGCGAACGTCAACGTCTCGCAATTGCGCGTGCCCTTTTGGCCAAGCCGCCCATCCTGTTGCTCGATGAATCGACGTCAAGCCTCGACGGCGTCAATGAACAATTGATGCGGGATGCGATCGACAAGGTTGCGGTGAGTCGCACGCTCATCATCATCGCGCACCGGCTCTCAACGGTCGTCGACAGCGACCAAATCGTTGTGCTGGAAAAGGGTCGCGTCATGGGCACCGGTACTCACTCTCAGCTCGTGAAATCAACGCCGCTTTACCGCGACCTCGCCAAGCACCAGCTGTTGGTGTAGCGATTAGCCTTTAGAGGTTTGGGTTCGGCGTCATGGAGTACTTGGTCGACAGGTACTCGTAGATGCCCTCGTGACTGCCTTCTTTGCCGACACCCGACATCTTGACTCCACCAAACGGGGCCGCCGCGTTTGAAATGACTCCTGCGTTGACGCCCATCATTCCAGTCTGGATGTGCTCAATCATGCGCTGCGCACGAGCCAGGTTCTCCGTGAATACGTAACCGATGAGTCCGTATTCGGTGTCGTTCGCGATGCGCACGGCCTCAGCCTCGTCGGAGAACGTGATCACCGAGACAACTGGGCCGAAAATCTCTTCCGTCAGAATTGCCGAACCGGGCTGCACGTTGGAGACGACGGTGGCTTCGTAGAACGATCCGACGCCGTCAACTTTGTGTCCACCGGCGCGCAGCGTGGCCCCACGCTTCAGTGCATCTTGAACTAACTCATCTGCCTTGGCGACGGCCTTGTCATCAATGAGCGGGCCAATGACCACGCCCTCCTCGGTGCCACGACCCATCTTGAAAGCGGTCACGCGCTCGGTGAGCTTGGCGGTGAACTCTTCGGCGATCGATTCGTGCACAATAAAACGGTTTGCGGCGGTGCAGGCCTGGCCGATGTTGCGGAACTTCGCGATGACGGCAGCGTCCACGGCTTTTTCTAGATTTGCGTCCTCGAAGACGACGAACGGCGCGTTTCCGCCGAGTTCCATTGACGTGCGCAGAACGTTGTCGGCAGCGAGCTTCATGAGTGAAATACCGACGGGAGTAGAGCCGGTAAAGCTGAGCTTGCGCAAGCGCGTGTC
>JBMOEY010000078.1:0-6511 GCA_049314515.1 Microbacteriaceae bacterium | reverse complement strand
CCGACGTCAACATCGAGATCAAGCTCTAAGGACCGCCATGACTACGCAGAACAAGACCGTTAAGGGTCTGCTCGGCACGAAGCTTGGCATGACTCAGGTGTGGGACGAGAACAACAAGCTCGTACCCGTGACCGTTATTGAAGTTTCTCCCAACGTCGTGACACAGTTGCGCACCGTTGAGAAAGATGGATATGCCGCCGTGCAGATTGCCGCCGGCGCCATCGACCCCCGCAAGGTGAATAAGCCCGAGGCTGGACACTTCGCTAAGGCTGGTGTGACTCCGCGTCGCCACCTCACCGAGGTGCGCACGGCCGACGCCGACAGCTACAGCGTGGGCCAGGAACTGACCGTTGATGGTCTGTTCGAGGCCGGCCAGAAGGTCGACGTCGTCGGAACCAGCAAGGGTAAGGGCACCGCCGGTGTTATGAAGCGCCACAACTTCAAGGGTGTGTCTGCTTCGCACGGTTCGCACCGTAACCACCGCAAGCCCGGTTCGATCGGTGCTTCCTCCACGCCCAGCCGCGTGTTCAAGGGAATGCGCATGGCCGGTCGCATGGGTGGTGACCGCGTTACGGTGCTCAACCTCAAGGTGCACGCCGTTGACGCCGAGAAGAACCTGATCCTGA
Source organism: Microbacteriaceae bacterium (assembly GCA_049314515.1). Classification (GTDB taxonomy): domain Bacteria; phylum Actinomycetota; class Actinomycetes; order Actinomycetales; family Microbacteriaceae; genus RFQD01. Next base: position 5,885 of record JBMOEY010000078.1, on the reverse strand, counting down.
TCAAGGGTGCCGTTCCCGGCGCCGCTGGTCGCCTCGTGTTCGTTCGCAACGCTGTGAAGGGGGCATAGTCCATGGCTAACGCAACCATCGACGTGTTCGACCTCGCCGGCAAGAAGTCGGGCTCAGCTGAGCTCCCCGGCGACCTGTTCGACGTAGAAGCCAACGTGTCGCTCCTGCACCAGGTAGTGGTGGCCCAGCTGGCGGCTGCTCGCCAGGGCACGCACAAGACCAAGACCCGAGGCGAAGTTTCGGGTGCCGGTCGCAAGCCGTTCAAGCAGAAGGGAACCGGTCGCGCTCGTCAGGGCTCGATTCGTGCTCCTCACATGACCGGTGGTGGAGTCGTTCACGGACCCGTGCCGCGTAGCTATGCACAGCGCACGCCCAAGAAGATGATCGCCGCTGCTCTGCTCGGTGCACTCTCGGACCGCGCTCGCGGAAGCCGCATCTTCGCTGTCGAGGCCTTTGGCTCTGACGCACCGAAGACCAGCGTTGCCGCTGCGTTCCTCTCCACGGTCACGTCGGGTCGCAATCAGCTCATCGTGACGGCGAAGGGCGACGAGCTCACCCTCAAATCGGTGCGCAACATCCCGACAGTTCACGTCATTACGTATGACCAGCTCAACGCTTACGACGTGCTCGTCAGCGATGACGTTGTCTTCACCAAGGACGCTCTCGAGTCGTTCATCGGTGCCAAGAAGAAGGAAGAGGTCACCGCATGACCGAGACCAACAAAGACCCACGCGACGTGATCATCGCTCCGGTCGTCTCTGAGAAGAGCTACAGCCTGATTGACGAGGGCAAGTACACGTTCCTCGTTGACCCGCGCTCGAACAAGACCGAGATCAAGCTCGCTATCGAGAAGATCTTCAAGGTCGAGGTCGCATCGATCAACACGCTGAACCGCACTGGCAAGAAGCAGCGCACCAAGTTCGGCATCGGAAAGCGCAAGGACACCAAGCGCGCGATCGTCACCCTCAAGTCCGGTTCCATCGACATCTTCACGGCCGTTGGCTAAGAGACGTCCAGAGAACTCAAGGAAAAGCAATGGCAATTCGTAAATACAAGCCGACTACGCCCGGTCGCCGCGGTTCATCCGTCGCCGACTTCGCGGAGATCACGCGTTCGACGCCCGAGAAGTCCCTGTTGCGTCCGCTGCCCAAAACGGGTGGTCGTAACAACCAGGGTCGCATCACGACGCGTCACATCGGTGGTGGCCACAAGCGCCAGTACCGCATCATCGACTTCCGTCGCAACGACAAAGATGGCGTGCTCGCCAAGGTCGCTCACATTGAGTACGACCCCAACCGCACCGCACGCATCGCGCTCCTGCACTTCGCAGATGGCACGAAGCGTTACATCCTCGCCCCCAACAAGCTTTCGCAGGGCGACGTCATCGAGTCGGGCGCTGGAGCTGACATCAAGCCCGGCAACAACCTTCCGCTGCGCAACATCCCCACGGGTACCGTTGTGCACGCGATCGAGTTGAAGCCGGGTGGAGGCGCAAAGATCGCTCGATCCGCCGGAACCTCGGTTCGCCTCGTCGCTAAAGATGGCCCCTACGCTCAGCTGCGTATGCCCTCTGGTGAAATCCGTAACGTGGATGCGCGTTGCCGCGCCACGATCGGTGAGGTCGGCAACGCCGAGCAATCCAACATCAACTGGGGTAAGGCCGGCCGTATGCGCTGGAAGGGTGTTCGCCCGACCGTCCGTGGTGTCGCGATGAACCCGGTTGACCACCCGCACGGTGGTGGTGAGGGTAAGACCTCCGGTGGTCGTCACCCGGTTAGCCCGTGGGGTAAGAAAGAAGGCCGCACGCGCCACGCAAACCGCGAAAGCGACAAGCTCATCGTCCGCCGCCGTACGACCGGCAAGAAGCGTTAGTAGGAATAGAAGATGCCACGTAGTCTCAAAAAAGGCCCCTTCGTTGACGAGCACCTGCTTCAGAAGGTCGTCAAGCAGAACGAAGCCAACACCAAGAATGTGATCAAGACCTGGTCACGTCGCTCGATGATCATCCCCGCCATGCTGGGACACACCATCGCAGTGCACGACGGTCGCAAGCACATCCCCGTGTTCGTCACCGAAACCATGGTCGGACACAAGCTGGGCGAATTCGCCCCCACCCGCACCTTCCGTGGTCACGTGAAGGACGACAAGAAGGGTCGCCGCCGCTAACCCGGGGGCGAGAAGAGAGGTAAAGAAATGGTGGAGTCAGTCGCACGCGTGCGTCACATCCGCGTTACCCCGATGAAGGCCCGTCGCGTCGTCAACATGATCCGCGGGAAGCAGGCAATCGAAGCCCTGGCCATTCTCAAGTTCGCGCCGCAAGACGCGAGCGAGCCCGTCTACAAGCTCGTTGCATCGGCTATGGCCAACGCTCGAGTCAAGGCAGACTCAGCGAATGAGTTCTTGGCCGAGCAAGACCTGTATGTATCGCAGGCCTTTGTCGACGAGGGTGCCACCCTGAAGCGGTTCCGTCCGCGTGCTCAGGGCCGTGCATTCAAGATTCTCAAGCGCACCAGTCACATCACGATCGTGCTTTCCACGCCCGATCAGCTCGTGACCAAGGGTGCTCCGGCCGCGAAGAAGGAGGCCAAGTAATGGGCCAGAAAGTAAACCCGTACGGCTTCCGCCTGGGCATCACGACCGACCACATCTCGCGTTGGTTCTCTGACAGCACGACGAAGGGTCAGCGTTACTCTGACTTCGTGGCCGAGGATGTGCGCATCCGCAAGATGCTCAGTGAAACCCTCGACCGTGCCGGTGTTGCCCGCATTGAGATCGAGCGCACGCGTGACCGCGTTCGCGTCGACATCTTCACGGCACGCCCCGGTATCGTCATCGGTCGCCGTGGTTCTGAGGCTGAGCGCATCCGTGCCGACCTCGAAAAGCTCACGGCAAAGACTGTTCAGCTGAACATCCTCGAGGTGAAAAACCCCGAGGCTGAGGCTCAGCTGGTTGCCCAGGGCATCGCCGAGCAGCTCTCCGCTCGTGTGGCTTTCCGCCGCGCGATGCGTAAGGGCATGCAGGGTGCACAGCGCGCGGGCGCCAAGGGTGTCCGTATTCAGGTCTCCGGCCGCCTCGGCGGCGCCGAAATGAGCCGCTCGGAGTTCTACCGCGAAGGTCGCGTGCCACTGCACACGCTTCGCTCGAACATCGACTACGGCTTCTACGAGGCAAAGACCACCTTCGGCCGCATCGGTGTGAAGGTCTGGATCTACAAGGGTGATATCACCAATAAAGAACTCGCTCGCGAGCAGGCAAACATGAAGCCTCAACGCAATGAGCGCGGCGACCGCGGCCCACGCCGCAACTCGGGCCCACGGTCCGAGGCGCCGGTGGCAGCAGGAGTTGAGGCATAACCATGTTGATCCCACGTCGAGTAAAGCACCGCAAGCAGCACCACCCCGGCCGGAGTGGCGCAGCCACTGGTGGCACGAAGGTGAGCTTCGGTGAATTCGGAATTCAGGCGTTGACGCCTGCTTACGTGACGAACCGTCAGATCGAGTCCGCTCGTATCGCCATGACACGTCACATCAAGCGTGGTGGAAAGGTGTGGATTAACATCTACCCCGACCGCCCGCTGACCAAGAAGCCTGCTGAAACCCGCATGGGTTCGGGTAAGGGTTCACCGGAATGGTGGGTCGCCAACGTCAAGCCAGGTCGTGTGCTCTTCGAGCTCAGCGGCGTGAATGAGACGATCGCGCGCGAAGCCATGATGCGCGCGATTCACAAGTTGCCTCTCAAGGCACGCATCATCAAGCGCGAGGAGGGCGACGCATAATGGCGATCGGATCGAAAGAACTCAAGCCCGTCGACCTCGACACGTTCGACAACGAGCGCCTCATCGAAGAGCTCCGTCGCGCGAAGGAAGAGCTGTTCAACCTGCGCTTCCAGTCGGCTACGGGGCAGCTCGAGAGCCACGGTCGCGTGCGTGCCGTGAAGCGCGACATTGCGCGCATCTACACGGTGTTGCGCGAGCGGGAGCTCGGCATCCGTGCCACGCCGGTTGTGACTGCTAAGGCAGACCCGAAGGCAAAGGCCGCACCGAAGAAGGCTGCTGACGCGGTCGAAACCACCGAAACCACGGAAGAGACCGAATAATGGCTGAGACCACTGCAAAGAAGGCCGACAAGGCCGAAGCGGTTGTTCGCGGATACCGCAAGGTTCGTCGCGGATACGTCACCAGCGACAAGATGGACAAGACCATCGTCGTTGAGGTTGAAGACCGCGTGAAGCACCCCCTGTATGGCAAGGTCATGCGCCGCAGCTCGAAGGTGAAGGCTCACGATGAGCTGAACACCGCCGGGACCGGCGACCTTGTTGTGATCAGCGAGACCCGTCCGTTGAGCGCCTCAAAGCGCTGGCGTCTGGTCGAAATCGTCGAGAAGGCCAAGTAGCCCCCGGGCTGCTTCGTAAGAGGTAAGAGAAAATGCTTCAGCAAGAATCACGACTCAAGGTTGCCGATAACACCGGCGCCAAGGAGCTCCTCACGATTCGTGTACTCGGAGGCTCCGGCCGCCGTTACGCGGGACTCGGTGATGTCATCGTTGCGACCGTCAAAGACGCGATCCCCGGTGGAAACGTGAAGAAGGGTGACGTCGTCAAGGCAGTCATCGTTCGCACGAAGAAGAACACGCGCCGTGCCGATGGTTCCTACATCAAGTTCGACGAGAACGCCGCTGTCATTCTGAAGAACGACGGCGACCCTCGTGGAACGCGCATCTTCGGACCGGTCGGTCGTGAACTTCGCGACAAGAAGTTCATGAAGATCGTGTCCCTGGCCCCGGAGGTTATTTAGTCATGGCCAAGATCAAGAAGGGTGACCTCGTTCAGGTCATCACCGGACGCACTCAGGCTCGCGGTGGAGACCGTGGCAAGCAGGGCAAGGTCATCGACGTCCTCGTCGAGCAGAACCGTGTCATCGTTGAGGGAATCAACTACGTCACCAAGCACGTGCGCGTTGGCCAAAGCCAGCGTGGTACCAAGACCGGTGGCATCGAAACGGTTGAGGCGCCCATCCACATTTCGAACGTGGCTGTGGTTGACCCCAGCACCAAGAAGCCCACGCGTGTCGGCCACCGAGTCGAGACCGTGACCAAGGACGGCGTAACCAAGCAGGTTCGCGTTCGTTACGCCAAGAAGTCAGGTAAGGACCTGTAATGACAAACACTGCCGTTGCTGCTGGCAAAATCCAGCCGCGTCTCAAGCAGAAGTACCGTGCCGAGATCCAGAAGAAACTGGCCACCGAGCTCGGGCTTTCAAACGTGCACGAGATTCCCACGCTCACGAAGATTGTCGTGAACATGGGTGTCGGCGAGGCCGCTCGTGACAGCAAGGTCATTGATGGCGCTATCGCCGACATGACCAAAATCACGGGTCAGAAGCCTCAGGTCACGAAGGCACGCAAGTCGATTGCCCAGTTCAAGCTTCGTGAAGGACAGCCCATTGGTTGCCACGTCACGCTGCGCGGGGATCGCATGTGGGAGTTCCTAGACCGACTGCTGTCTCTCGCCCTTCCTCGTATTCGTGACTTCCGTGGTCTTTCCGACCGCCAGTTTGACGGAAACGGAAACTACACCTTCGGCCTCACGGAACAGTCCATGTTTCACGAGATTGACCAGGACAAGATCGATCGCGTCCGCGGTATGGACATCACGGTCGTGACCACCGCCAAGAACGATGAGCAGGGTCGTACGCTGCTTCGCGAACTCGGCTTCCCTTTCAAGACGAGCTAGCTCGTTCTTGATCCACACGAACGCAGCTCGCGCTTCGTGAACCACCACAGGTCGCTGGCCTTGTAAAGCACGCGAAACCTGGTGACAGAAAGAAAAACACATATGACAATGACAGATCCGGTCGCAGACATGCTGACCAGACTGCGC
>JBMOEY010000077.1:0-6734 GCA_049314515.1 Microbacteriaceae bacterium | reverse complement strand
CGGGAACGCGCACCGCACCGGGTCGCGTGGACTCGCCACCCACGTCGATAAGGTCGGCTCCCGCGGCAACCAAATCAAGCGCATGAGAAACGGCCTGGTCGTAACCGACGAACTTGCCACCGTCACTAAACGAATCCACGGTCATGTTCACGATGCCCATGATGACGGCTCGCTCGGTGTCCAACAATTGCTCAGTCACGACTACCCACACCGAAGATGCCCATAATTTCGGCCCGGGCGGCCGGATCGCTCAACGAACCACGGGACGCAACAGTGATCGTCGACGCATGTATTTCCTGAGATCCTCGTGCGGTTACACACTGGTGTGACGACTCGATGACAACCAGCACACCTCGTGGCGCGAGTCCACGTTCAAACGCTGTCGCGATGTCGTCGGTCAATCGTTCTTGAATTTGTGGACGCGCGGCCAACGCGTGAACAACGCGTGGAATCTTGCCCAAGCCGACAATGCGATCACCTGGGACGTACGCCACGTGAGCGCGACCCGTGAACGGAAGCAAATGATGTTCACAGAGTGACCGCAACGCAATATCGCTCATGATGACGGCCTCAGCATTGCCGTCAAAGGGAATGCCTTCGGACAGATACTCGAGTGGGTTCTCGTCGAGCCCCGACACAAGCTCGGCAAACGCATCAGCGACCAGCTCCGGCGTTCGCGCCAAACCAGGTCGCGAAACATCTTCGCCGAGTGCGTCGAGAATCTCCGCAACCGCGCGACGAATCCGATCCCGATCCACCGGCACGGCGATCGCCTAGTCGGTCTTCTTCGTTGTTTTGCGCGGCGTGGATGAACGCTTCGAAGTCGCTCTCGCCCCCGGCGACGAGGAAACTGCCTTCCGCGCAGGGACTCCAACGGGCGGTTTCTTAGAAACCGGGCGCTGCTCGCTCGACAACCACGTCGGTCGTTCCTTGAGTTTCTTGATGCCCACAAAGATCTTGGCAATCTGTTCTTGATCGAGGGTTTCCTTCTCGAGAAGTTCGGTTGCCAACTTGTCCAGAATTGCGCGGTTCGCATTCAAAACCGTCCACGCCTCGTGGTGCGCATTCTCGATGAACTTGCGGATTTCGCTGTCGACCGCGTCGGCCATCTTCTCGGAATAATCGCGACTGTGCCCCATGTCGCGACCGTAGAACATCTCACCGGACCCGCCGCCAAGTTTGACGGCACCAACCGTGGAGGTCATCCCATATTCGGTGACCATTTTTCGGGCAATGTTCGTTGCCTTTTCGATGTCGTTGGATGCTCCCGTGGTCGGGTCGTGAAAAACAAGCTCTTCAGCGACGCGCCCACCCATGGCGTAGGTGAGTTGATCGAGCAACTCGTTGCGCGTGATCGAGTACTTGTCTTCCAGCGGCATCACCATGGTGTATCCGAGGGCCCGCCCACGCGGCAATATGGTGATTTTTGTTACGGGATCTGAATAGTTCATCGCCGCCGCCGCGAGAGCGTGACCGCCCTCGTGATACGCCGTAATCAGGCGCTCCTGATCCTTCATCAAACGGCTGCGACGTTGCGGGCCGGCCATCACGCGGTCAACGGCTTCGTCGATCATCTCGTTCGTGATGATTTTCTCTCCCGCACGCGCCGTCAGCAATGCGGCCTCATTGAGAACGTTCGCGAGGTCGGCACCGGTGTAGCCCGGAGTCTTGCGCGCGACAACTTCAAGATTGACGTTCTTTGCCATGGGCTTTCCCTTGGCGTGCACCTCGAGAATGCGCTTGCGCCCTTCCATGTCTGGCGCATCAACGCCAATCTGGCGGTCAAATCGCCCCGGACGCAGCAACGCGGGGTCAAGGATGTCCGGACGGTTTGTTGCCGCAATCATGATGACATTCGTCTTCGGGTCGAAGCCGTCCATCTCGACGAGCATCTGGTTAAGAGTCTGTTCGCGCTCATCGTGACCGCCACCCATGCCGGCGCCGCGGTGTCGACCAACGGCGTCAATCTCGTCGACGAAGATGATGGCAGGAGCGTTCTGTTTCGCCTGCTCGAAGAGGTCGCGCACTCGGCTTGCACCCACGCCCACGAACATCTCGACAAAGTCAGACCCGGAAATCGCATAGAACGGAACACCGGCTTCGCCCGCGACAGCGCGCGCGAGGAGCGTCTTGCCTGTTCCGGGAGGCCCGTACAACAGGACGCCCTTCGGAATGCGAGCACCCACCGCTTGAAACTTTGCCGGCTCCTTGAGAAAGTCCTTGATTTCTTGAAGTTCTTCAATGGCCTCGTTCGCTCCGGCGACATCCGCAAAGGTCACCGTCGGAGTCTCTTTGGTCACGAGTTTGGCGCGCGATTTGCCGAACTGCATCACGCCGCGTCCGCCGCCCTGCATGGAGGAGAGCATCCACCAGAAAAAGACACCGATGAGAAGGATGGGCAATAAGAAGCCCAGTGTGGACAAGAGCCAGTTGTCGTGCGGGACCTCGTCGTTGAAGCCATCAGAAGGTGATGCTTCGTTGACTGCTTTGACAATGTCGGTACCGCGCGCATTCACGAAGAAGAACTGCACCTTGTCGCCGTACTTGACGTCAGCGTTCGTGAGTGTGAGGTCGACTCGATTCTCAACATCGACAATCTTGGCCTCTGAAACAGCCTTGTTCTTGAGGAAGGTGAGCCCTTCATCCGTCGTGATCTGCTGATAGCCGGATCCCGAAAGGAGCGACGAACCTACCCACACCGCGCCGATGGCAATGAGGATGTAAATCAGGGGTCCGCGCAAGAGTCGCTTGAAAAAAGTCATGGTGTGTCTAGGCTAGCGGTCAGGTTGAGCCCCGCCTGAATGTTCGCCGACGGCGTGAACGTCAGGCGTGCGGATCTCCGTCTGAGTAGACAGCCGGGTTGAGCACGCCTACCCCGCGTATGTTGCGGTACCGCTCGGCGTAATCCAGCCCGTATCCGACGACAAATTTGTTCGGGATGTCGAAACCCACGTACTTGACGCGAACCTCCTCGACGATCGCATCGGGTTTACGCAGCATTGCGCACACCTCAATCGATTCGGGATGACGCAACTCGAGGTTGCGCACAATCCAGGCGAGCGTCAGTCCCGAGTCGATGATGTCCTCGACAATCAGCACGTGCTTTCCGCGCAGGTCAGCATCGAGGTCTTTCACTATGCGCACCACGCCAGATGACTGCGTGCTCGCCCCGTAGGAGCTCACCGCCATGAAGTCGATGTGCGCATGAAATTTCAGCTCACGAATGAGGTCTGAGATGACGATAACAGCACCCTTGAGTACGCCGACGATGAGTACCTCTTTGCCCGCGTAGTCGCGTTCAATGTCGCGTGCCATTTCAGCAAGTCGAGCCTGAAGCTGATCTTCAGTGAACAGAACTTCCGAAATGTCAGCGGAAATGTCAGTGAACTCCACGTCGTGCGCTCCTTTTTCATGGCGGTGAGCTAACGCTACACGCGTGGCGGGAACCTGTCTCGATGTTATTTGGCACTGTTCTGGTCGACCGCAAGGCGACCATCCCGGCGTACGACGCGCATTCCGGGAATGTCGATTCCATCTTGTCCAGACCACTTCATGACGAGATCGTCGACGGCTGCCACGTGGTTGGACGTCACCTCGTTGCCACCGGCCTCCAGCAACCACAATCGAATCGTCCGGCGTCGAATCGAGGGATGAAGCCCCGCCAGGGTCAGCGTGTCGAGTTCACCGGCACGCCGAGCGAGCATGAGCGCATTCGCCGCAATCGCGTCGAGGGCATCGGCATCAAGAGCCAATTGGGATGCGGTTCGCGCAAGTGCCTCCGCGACGCCCGGTCCAATCTCGCTCTCCAGTACGGGCAACACCGACGTGCGTACGCGCACCCTCGCGAAGCGTGAATCCGAGTTGTGGGGGTCGGACCACGGGTCAAGTCCGAGGTCGGCGCACGAATGCGCCACCGTTTCACGTGCCACATCAAGGAGCGGACGGAGCACGAGCAGGTGCCCCCGATGCGTGACGGGACGCATGCCCATCACACTCCGGGCCCCCGATCCCCGTGCCAAGCCGAGCAACACCGTCTCGGCTTGGTCGTCTCGAGTGTGCCCGAGCACAACGGCCTTCGCCCCCGTTTCCCGCGCCACATCCTCAAAGGCGGCATACCGTGCATCGCGCGCATCCGATTCCGGGCCGCCCGCCGACGTGCGAACGGTCACCCGTTGCGTGACCACGGGAGCGAGCCCCAAGGCCCGAGCCGTCGTTTCGGCGCGCTCTGCCACGTCACCAGAGTCGGGTTGCAAAGCGTGGTCCACAATGACCGCGCCGGCACGAATTCCACACTTGGGAGCCTCAAACGCGAGCGCGGCAGCGAGTCCGAGTGAGTCGGGCCCCCCGCTGAGTCCAACCAAGACCAGCGGAGCATCCGAAGGAACGACCCATCCCCCCGGCTGGCCGCATGACGGGTCCCGAGTGAGACGTGCACGGGCATCCGGAAATGCTTCGGACAATGACTCGCGAACCGCGCGGCGCACGTCGGCCATCGCGGGCGTGAGTCTCGGGCGCGTTGTCATTGTGAAGTAACCTTATTCCGCCCAGTGAACGAGAGTGAAGGAGCCACCGTGGCCAAGTACGACGTAGTGATTGAAATTCCGCGCGGAAGCCGGAACAAGTACGAAGTCGACCACGAGACTGGTCGCGTCTACCTCGATCGTGTGCTGTTCACCCCATTCGTGTACCCCGTCGACTACGGATACTTTGAGAACACGCTCGGGCTCGATGGCGACCCGGTCGACGCCCTCGTGCTGCTTGAGTACCCCGTCTTTCCCGGTGTCGGCGTCAAGGTGCGCCCCGTTGGTGTGTTCAACATGAGCGACGAAGCGGGGAGCGACGCCAAAATCGTGTGTGTCCCCTACAAAGACCCGCGGTGGGCGCACATCCAAGACATTACGGATGTTCCCGAGCACACTCGCAACGAGCTCCACCACTTCTTCTCACGTTACAAAGATCTCGAACCAGGCAAGTTCGTCAACGTTGAGGGTTGGGGCGATGCCGCCGAGGCCGAGCAGATCATCACAGATGGCTTTGCTCGACTGAAGGCCGAGGGTCACTAAGTCTGAATGTCCCGGGTGCGTTCGAACGACTGAACAGTCCTAGTTAGAAGGAAACGCCCCGGCTATCGAGGTACGCGGCCGGATCAACAGCACTTCCGTTGACGCGGATTTCGAAGTGCAAGTGGCATCCCGTTGAAGAACCCGTGGTTCCTACGTACCCGATGACTTGTCCTGGGCCAACCCAGTCTCCGTATCCCACCTCGAAGCTGGACTGGTGGCCGTAAGCGCTGTGAACGCCCCCGCCATGGTCAATCTCGATGAAGTTTCCATATCCGCCGTTCCAACCGGCATAGACAACCTGGCCTCCTGATGCCGCATAAATGTCGCTGCCACATCGTCCTGCCATGTCAATTCCGCGGTGATACGACGACGACCAGCCGTACCCGGTCCACACCGACTGCCGAGGTCCAAACCAGTCACTGACATACCCGTTTGACGGTCGCGCCCATCCCGCATCACTAATGTCAACGCCTCGTGCGGCGGCCTCTTCGGCGGCCCGTTGGGCAGCAATGCGTTTCGCTTCTTTGACCCCGGCCTCGTACTCGGCCGCGGTGCGATTGGATTCGTCTTCTAGGGCCGCGAGTTGTGCCTGCAAGGTGGCGAGTGTGTCTTGCGTTTCGGCAAGTTTTGCCGCGGCCGCCTGAGCTGCCTTGTTCGCCTCCTGGAAGGCCGCGTCAGCGGCCACTTTGAGTTCCTCCCGCTCCGCCTTGGCGACTTCCGCCTGCGCATTGAGGGATTCGGCTTCTTTAAGTGACGCTTGAGCTTCGTCATAAACCTGAGACGAGCGCTCGACGAGTTTCGACATGCTGCCGAGTTTGGAGAGCAAATCATCGCTCTTCGTTCCGCCGCCGTCGAGCAGCAGCGAGATACTCATATCGGTACCGCCCGATCGATAGAGCTGTGCTGCCAACCTGCCGGCAGCTTTCGTAGCGGCATCCGCGGTCGCTTTCGCCGTATCGGCTTGAGCGGTCAGATCTCGTGTGCGTTGATCTGCCACGTCAAACTTCTCGCGTGCTACCGCAAAAATGTCACCCTTCTTCTGGGCTTCGGCTTGAGCCGCGTCAGCATCCGCTTGAACTTGCACCATGAATTTTTGGATGCTCGTGACCTGTGCTGCTTTAGCGGCCGCGTTTCCTTTCGCCGCGAGCACGTCATTCCAGGTCGGATAGGCCTGCGCGGGAGACGCAACGAGAACACCGAGGGCGAGAGTCGCCGTCAGTGTCGTGAGCACGGCAATAGCCGCCCGGAGTCGCAGACGCACGTCTCTCACGCTAACAAGCAACCTTGGGAAAACCCGTGCGCCTCGCGGATTGGCGCGCGCAATTGCCTTTCCCCTATGCTTGGGCGTCGGAAGATTTCACTCTTCAGTCGCGCATCCCGGCCCCATCGTTTAGTGGCCTAGGACGCCGCCCTTTCACGGCGGTAGCACGGGTTCGAATCCCGTTGGGGTCACCAGGATGTATAGACTGTGGAGGTTGTTCCAACAAGTAAGGCCCTGTAGCGCAGTTGGTTAGCGTGCCGCCCTGTCACGGCGGAGGTCGCGGGTTCAAGTCCCGTCAGGGTCGCGGATGCGGCCCTTCTTCGGAAGGGCTTTCATCACGAAGGCATTCGCCTTCGGGCTCTGTAGCTCAGTTGGTAGAGCGCACGACTGAAAATCGTGAGGTCACGGGA
>JBMOEY010000076.1:0-7143 GCA_049314515.1 Microbacteriaceae bacterium | reverse complement strand
ACCTGGCGACGGTCTCGAAGTTACGCGTACGCGCTGATCCTTCCGGCAGTTTTGGCCGTTGGATCCGTGCTTTTCTTTTTGCTCTCCGGTCAGGCATCAGTAGCGACTCAAGGACTCGCTACCAGCCTTACCGACGCCAACCTCCTGCAAGAGCCGCGTTCGGCGCTCGGCGTGCTCGCGGCAAACATCGCGCAACTTCCATTCCTGTGGGCTGGCGCTTTCGGAACCTGGGGACTCGGTTGGCTGGATACGCCAATGCCTGCCATTGTCTGGACCAGCGCGGTCGGAGTCGTGGTTGCCGTGCTGTTTTTTGTGCTGGGCAAGTCCACGAGATTGCGAATATGGACGGCCGCTGCTGTCGGTGGCTTGTGCGCCGCCATCCCGCTCTACATATTGCAACGCTCACTCAGTTTTGTGGGCGAACAGGTGCAGCCTCGGTACATTCTGCCGATGATGATCGTGTTTGCGGGAGTCTTGTTGCTCGCATTTGAGCGTGCCGATGTGTCGCTCACTCGAGTGCAAGGCCTGCTGGTGGCACTTGCGCTTTCGGGCGCGAGCTCAATGGCGCTCTTTGTCAATTTGAAGCGCTATGTCTCGGGGATCAGTAAAGGCTCGGGCATCGACCTCAACGCCGGCATGCAGTGGTGGTGGGACATGCCCGTGATGCCAATGACCGTATGGGTCGTCGGGTCACTTGCGCTGGCGAGTGCTTTTCTCGGAGTTTTTCACTTTGCTCATGCTCGACGCTGAACGGCCACCAGACTTTCCCTCTAGCTCGCGGATGCGAATGTCGAGCAGTGCGACCTGTTCTGCCAGAGTGCGACTGTGCTCCTCCGCTTTCGTCAACTCCGCACTGTGTTGAAGTGCGACGAGAAACAGCAACACGAGGCTTGCGAAGAAAGCAAGGTTGATAGGAACGTCAAAGCCGAATCGACTCGCAACCCACGCCAATGATTGCGGGAAGATACTGATGACGAGCGCGCCGAGGCCCGCGATGATCCACCAGATGGCGTGACGTTCGCGCAGCCGTCTCCGCCGAAGAAGCTCGATAACCAGAATGAGCGTGAGCGCGGCGGCGACGATGCCAAGAACATATTGCAGGGTACTCACGCGGAGTCCTCCCGTTGCGTGACGGAGATCTTTGGTCGGAGAAAAGCAAAAGTCATCGCGAGGGCAACACGACCAAGGTACAGGGCCGCCTTAACCGGGTTTTGCGAGGGCGTCCCGGCGGAACGCTCGCGCATGGATACGCCAATTTGGCGAATGACCAGCTTTGCGCGCGCGGCGATGACGAGAGACTCCACCGTGTCACCGAGGTACTCTGCCGGATAGTGTTGGGCAAACATTTCGACGGCACGAGGACCAGATGCCCGAAAGCCCGAGGTTGTGTCCGTGAGTTTCGTTCGAGCCGTGCGACTCAGTATGTTTGCCAGGACGACCATGGCCCAGCGTCGAGGTCCGCGCACCGCGTAGTCGCCTTGCCCGGCAAAGCGTGCCCCGATGACGAGATCAGCCGTTCCGAGCTCGGCCACGAGTTTGGGAAGTTCGGCTGGATCGTGTTGACCATCTGCATCCACCTGAACAACATTGTGAAATCCGTTGTCGACGGCAAAACGAAAACCGCATCGCATGGCCCCGCCCACACCCAGGTTGTAGGGAAGTTCGGCGACCACGGCTCCCGCATCGCGTGCCACGCGTGACGTCTGATCCGTTGAACCATCATTGACGACGAGGATGCTGATGCCCGGCAGTTCGCGCAAGGCCTCGCGGATGACCGTGCCGACAGACGCTTCTTCGTTGAGTGCTGGCATGACAATCAGCGTCGTCGAGAGGTCAATCGGCATAAGTCAAACCTACTTGGCTCGAAGCTGGGACAAGTGATTCACGTACCATTCGTAGGTCTCGGACACCCCTCGCTCGAGCGGAATGCGAGCTTTCCATCCGAGCGAGTTGAGCCGTGAAACATCGAGCAGTTTGCGCGGCGTGCCGTCTGGTTTCGACGGATCTTGGGTCAGAGTGCCTTCGTATCCCACGGTGCGCGCCACGAGTTCTGCGAGCTCGCGAATCGAGACATCCTCGCCGACTCCCACGTTGATGGTTTGCGGAGAGTCGTAGTTTTCGAGCAAAAACAACACAGCGGATGCCAAGTCGTCGACGTGTAAGAACTCTCGACGCGGCGTGCCCGTTCCCCATATGACAACCTCGGGGAGGTGTTGTTCTTTCGCCTCATGAAGTCGGCGAATGAGGGCCGGCATCACGTGCGAATTTTCGGGATGAAAATTGTCGCCTGGTCCGTAGAGATTCGTCGGCATCGCGCTAATCCAGCGACGATTAAATTGACGTCGCGACGCCTGCACCTGCATGATGCCCGCGATTTTTGCGATGGCATACGCATCATTTGTGGGTTCGAGGGCGCCGGTCAAGAGTGAATCCTCGTGAATTGGTTGCTGCGCAAACTTCGGATAAATGCACGAACTTCCCAAGAACATCAGCCGCTCGACGTCAATGGCGTTCGCTGCATCCATCAGGTTGACCTGAATCAGCAAATTGTCGCTCAGAAACTCAGCCGGGTAGGTGTTGTTTGCGTGGATGCCTCCGACGCGAGCCGCGGCATCGATGACCACCTCGGGACGGTGTTTCTCAAAAAAAGCAAAAACGGCCAACCGGTCGCGTAAATCGAGTTCGCTCGAGTTCGCACCGAGCAGATTCGTAAATCCTTCAGCTTCCAAGTGACGCCACACGGCACCACCGACGAGGCCTCGGTGCCCCGCAACATATACGCGTGCGGTGCGCTCTATCGGTCCGGGCGTCGACAGTGAGACGTTCGAGAGGGTGGTGTCATTCACGTGAGTTCGAATCCTTTACGTCGCACTGTCTGCCCATGCCATTCGCATCGGGCGACCCTGCCTTAGAGTTTATGTCGATACGGTTGCTCGTCGAAGGACCGCGCCCACGCACCAGGAGGCACTCGTTGAGAAAAGCGGACATTCTCGTTGTCCTCCCGACGCTCGGTGACCGCCTCGATACTTTGGCCGAAACGCTGAAGACGATCGACGAGCAACGCGCCGATGTCTCTCTCACGCTCGTCGTTGTCGCACCGGCCAGCGCGAAAGACGCTCGAAAGCTCGCTGCGAAACACAGCGCTGTCCTCGTGGATGACCCGGGAACCGGGATTAGTGAGGCCATCAACTGTGGTTTGCGCGCTCGCGACGGCGAAGAGTTCTATGCCTGGATGGGCGATGATGACTTGTTCCGGATCCACGGGCTCAGCACGTTGCAGTCGATCCTCCAGGATCAGCCCGATGCGGTTCTTGCCTTTGGTGGCTGCGATTACATCGACCCGCTCGGTCGCACGCTTGCCGTGTCAAACGCCGGCAAACTTGCGCCTTTCTTGTTGCCATGGGGTCCAGACCTTATCCCGCATCCGGGAACTATGGTGCGATTGGATGCCCTCGAACAGATTGGGGGATTCGACGTTTCCCTTCGTTATGCAATGGACCTCGACGCCTTTCTTAAACTCCGTCGCTTCGGCCGGTTTGCCTTCACGCGCGAGAGTGTCTCGGCATTTAGGTGGCACCCCGACTCGCTCACCGTGGCGAATCGCACCAAGTCGAGCCGCGAATCCGAGGCCGTCAAGCGTCGGCACCTGCCCGCCGTCTTCCGTCCAGTGAGTTATGTGTGGAGCTACCCCATTCGATGGGCATCATCTTTTGCCGCACGGCGCATCAACGCCCGTGCCCGCAAACTCCCTGCGGTAGGCTGAAATTCCCTTCCCACGTACGGAAAAGAGTTCCCGAGCGATGTCCGCGCAACAGCCTCAACGTGCCCTAATCACCGGAATTACTGGTCAAGACGGCAGCTACCTCGCGGAACTTCTTCTCGCCAAGGGGTACGAAGTTCACGGTGTCATTCGGCGTGCGTCCACGTTCAACACCGCGCGCATTGACCACCTGTACAACGATCCGCACGTCGCGGGCACCAAACTTTTCCTGCACTACGGCGACCTCAGTGACGGATCCCGTCTGGTGACGCTTCTCGACTCGGTGCGACCTCAGGAGGTTTACAACCTCGCGGCACAATCCCACGTGCGCGTCAGCTTTGACGAACCGGAGCACACCGGCAATAGCACGGGCCTCGGCTCAATTCGGCTGCTGGAGGCCATTCGCATGGTCGGTTTGGACTGCCGGTTCTACCAAGCGTCGAGCTCGGAAATGTTCGGTGCAACGCCACCGCCGCAAAATGAAGACACCGTCTTCTATCCGCGTTCCCCGTACGGTGCCGCGAAGCTTTACTCCTACTGGGTAACGCGGAACTACCGCGAGGGTTACGGCATGTTTGCCGTGAACGGCATTCTTTTCAATCACGAGTCACCACGCCGTGGCGAGACGTTTGTCACGAGAAAAATCACCAGAGCCGTCGCTCGCATCAAGGCGGGTGAGCAGGATTCGCTGTACATGGGTAATCTCGATGCCGTTCGAGACTGGGGATATGCACCGGAATACGTCGACGCGATGTGGCGGATGTTGCAAGTAGACGAACCGAACGACTTCGTTATCGCCACGGGCACGAACTACACGGTCAAAGATTTCCTGCAATTCGCCTTCGAACACGCGGGTCTCGATTGGGAAAAATACGTCAAGTTTGATGAGAGGTATTTGCGACCAACTGAGGTCGACGCCTTGGTGGGTGATGCGTCACGGGCGAATGCAGCGCTTGACTGGACCCCGAAGATTCTTACTCCAGAACTTGCCCGCATCATGGTCGATGCCGATATCCAAGCTCTCGATGCCGCGGGACGCCCATGGATTGACACCGTCGTTGTCGGCTAGGAAACCCGCGCGATGATTGCCGCAATTCGACGATCGCTCAGTTTTCTGTCGAGGAAAGAAAAGCGGGTTTATTTCACCCTCGTGATCAGCCGGGCATTGGCCGGAATTCTTGATGTTGTGGGCATTGCGCTCATTGGGCTCCTCACCGGACTCGCGGCCACCAGTTTGGATGCGGGGAAACCCCTTGTTGTCTTCGGATTCACTCTTCCCACGGTCACCGAGCAAACGCTGCTCTGGCTCGTCCTCGCGGTTCTTGTCGTGTTTGCCGCGAAAGCGGTAATCGCGATTTCCCTCGGGTGGGGTCTCTCCACGTTCCTTGCTCGCATCGATGCCGAAAAATCATCAGAAATCACCCGCTACTTATTCACCGGAAATCTTGCTCGAGTTCAGACCCTCGACAAGGGCGAAATCGCCTGGACCGTCATGGGATCCACCTCGAATGCGTTTGCCGGGTTGCTCGCCAACCTGTCGACATTTATCTCTGAGGGACTCCTCCTCGTTTTAGTTGCGGCAACTTTTACGCTGGTCGATCCGATTGCCGCAATTTGTGTCTTTGTCTACTTTGGCGTGCTCATAGTGGTTATTCAGGTTGTTATTTCTCGACTTCTCCAAAAGGCGGGTATCGACGCGTCCGAGGGCAATATGGAGAGCCTCCTCGTTGTTGATGATTTTCTCGGTGCCTTTCGCGAGGTCACCGTTTTTAATAAGCAAGACTTCTACGTCAACAAATTCACCGGAGCGCGCTCGCGTGTTTCCTTCAGCGGAGGCATGCTCAACTTTTTAGGCGGCATGCCGCGATACGTCGTAGAAACCGCGCTCATGCTTGGTGTTGTTATTTTTGTTGGCTACCAATTCCTTACCGGACAGCTCGCGTCGGGGCTCGTCACGGTTGGTGTGTTTTTGACCGGTGGTGTGCGCATCATGGCGGCACTCCTTCCGTTACAAAATGCCGCAGCGGTGGCGAAAAACCAGGTCGAGCAGTCGGCAATGGCCCACCGATTACTCAAAGAAGCAGGCGATTTTGCGGCCACTCAGTCTTCCCCGGCGCAAACGGACACACCTGCCCGGGAAGGACAGGATGACGGATTGGTCCCTCCGTCGCGACTGACAACTGCGTTGAACGTCCGCGTCGATGACGTGACGTACGCCTATCCGGGAGCCACAGACCCGGCACTCCGAAACGTCACGCTCAACGTAGAGTCGGGTCAACACGTTGCCATTATTGGACCTTCGGGTGCGGGCAAAACAACTATCGTCGACATGCTCTTGGGACTTCTTGCTCCGTCATCGGGTGATGTCACAATCAGCGGAATGGCTCCGAGCTCTCTGACGAGTTCGCATCCCGGTCTCGTGTCGTACGTTCCACAAAACCCCGGATTGGTGACAGGGACAATTGCGGAAAACATCGCTCTGGGTATCGAGAGCGACAAAATTGACTTTGCTCGCGTCGACGCCGCCGTTTCGGCTGCGTTTCTCGAGGACTTCATTTCCGGATTACCGGATGGTGTTCACACGTCGGTGGGCAAACAGGGCGACGCGCTGTCCGGAGGTCAAGTTCAACGACTCGGACTCGCGCGAGCGCTCTACGAGCAACCGCGTTTGATTATCTTGGACGAGGCCACGAGTGCACTCGATGCAACGAGCGAGGCCTTCATCGCGCAGAGCCTGCGAAACCTCGGTAAAGACGTCACGGTCATCGTCATAGCGCACCGACTTTCAACGGTTCAACATTCCGACGTTGTCTACGTTGTAGAAGACGGTGCCATCACGGCCTCGGGAACCTTTAGCAAGTTGCGCAAGACGGTTCCGATGGTCGCCGAATATGTCAAGCTCATGTCGTTTGACGAGAACTAAAGAACCTGTTTCGGTGAGGGCGCAGCAAGTTGGGCGCGGATTGCGTTGCCCGAAGTGATCGCCCAGCGGTTGAGTGCATTTTTATACAGACGAAAAACGTGGCCCTTGAGTCCGACGCCGCGTGGCGCCGGAGTGGCGCGAGCGGGGAGTTTTGAGCTCACCACCGCATCCCATTTCTGGAGAGCGCGCACGTATGGCTCGTAAACTCCGTGGCGCAGCGCGGGGCTGAGCTTCGCACCGTAGACACTTTGCGCGGTGACGAACCAATCACCGACTCGACGAAGGCCGTGCACGTGGAAGAAGTCGAGCGGATCGCCGTCAACCATCACGGTGCCATTGACGATACGGATGTCGTGCCGAGCGGAATTCCACGGGGCGAGATTAAACGCACCCGAGTGAAGAATCTCAACCCCCGCAAATTCGGGGAACCTGTCGAGATAGCCCTGATCGGCGTACTTGC
>JBMOEY010000075.1:0-7226 GCA_049314515.1 Microbacteriaceae bacterium | reverse complement strand
CATTTCTGGCTCGTTCGGTTGGCATTCGAACCCGGGTTCTAGGCCCCGTGGCGTTTGCGAAGCGAAGCTTCGCGCCACGGACCCTCACTCGCCACAAAAAAGTAACGCCCCATTTACGGGGCTTTACTTTTTTGTGTCTCGTCGTGGGCGGGATTCGGGAGGAGGCAATCCAGTGGATTGCCGACGGCTCCCTCACTCGCCACCTCACTCGCCAATACCCCGCGCGCCGTAGTGTGGAGACGTGCTTTCCCGCCTCCTCGTCATCTCACGCCCGGTGCTGTGGATCAACACCATCGGCACGACGGTCATCGCGATGTGGCTGGCCGGATCACTGTGGTCTTGGACGGTCTTGCCAATTCTGATTTGGGTGACCTTTCCGTTCAACATTCTCATCTACGGAATCAACGACATCTTCGATCAAGAGACCGACAACATCAATGCGCGTAAAGGCGGTTATGAGGGCGCAAAGATTTCGCCGAGTGAGGTCAGGCCAATTTGGATCTCGGTCCTGGTCACGAACGTGCCGTTTCTTGTCTACTTTTTTCTGACTCTGCCTCTGCCGGCGTCCCTGTGGATGCTCGCCTACAGTCTCTTTTTTGCGTTCTACTCAATCCCACCCGTGCGGTTCAAGGCGCGTAAGTATCTCGACGCACTCTCCAATGCCGACTACGCATTTCCGCTCGCGTTCGTTCCGCTCGCGATGGGCAAAGAGCCAGCATGGTGGGCCGTGATTGGTCTTATGTGCTGGTCGGTTGCCAAACACGCGTATGACGCGATTCAAGATATTCCGCAAGATTCTGAGACAGGAATCATCACGACTGCAGTTCACCTTGGCCCTCGCGGCACGGCGTGGTGGTCAACGGTGTGGTGGACCATCGCAACAGTGTGTTTCGCGTTCGTCAACATTCCCGTGGCAATCGCGAACGCCGTTATCGCTGCAATTCTTGTCAACGGCGTCTTTCGCAACCCAACGCCGGCCGGCGCTCATGCTTTGTATCGCTACTCGATCGCCTTCCCGTATGTCGCTGGTGCCGTTGCGGGCGTTCAACTTGTTCTCGTTCTGTTCTTTGGGCTCTGACTCTCATGGCGCGCATCGTTGTGCTGGGGGCCGGGATCAGCGGCTTGACCTCAGCAGCCCTGCTCGCACAGGCTGGGCATTCGGTGATCGTTCTGGAAAGAAACGAGTGGGTCGGCGGCAAAAGTCGGCGAATCGAGGTCGCCGGACAGCGGATGGACACCGGCCCGGCACTCGTTACCTTTCCGACCGTTTGGGAAGAATTCGTCACCACCCTCAACTCACTCGGTGCACCGCTCTCGCCGGAGCAGACGGATTTGAAACTGGAGTTGCTTCCGGAACTGGGCGAATATTTTTTTCGGGGTAGCCGCTCGTTGCTGCCTGTTGCACCAGGACATCCGTGGTTCGAACCGTGGAATCGATTCTCCCGTGAAAACGCCGACCTCGGTGAGTCGATCGGAGCCTTGCTGACCATAGACCCAACCTCGCCGAAGATCCTGCGCGAGGTGCGACGTGTTCTGTCGCGGTTTGGTCGCCATGTCACCACGCGTGGTTACTTGAAGTCAATGGAATGGATGCCCTCGGATTTGCGCGAGGTGATCGAGATTCACACGCTCAACGCCGGTGTCGCGCCTCAAGACACCTTGGCGCTTTTCGCGGCGATGACCGCTGTGATGGCAGTGGAGGGGATTCGCGTGCCGCAGGGCGGAGTCAACGAAATCCCCCAGACGTTGGCCCGCTTGGCTCGTCATGCCGGTGCGGAGATTCGCCTCAACGAGCGTGTCACGAGTGTGTCGCAAGGCGTGGTCGCCACAGAGACCGCGACCTACAACGCCGACTTTGTTGTGAGCAGTCTCGATCCTGGCGTCTTGCGCACTCTGATGACTGGTAAGCCCACACGGTGGGTAAAGCGATCCTGCTCGGGAGTCGCGATTTACGGGGTCCTCGCGAAGCCCCTGCCCGACAGTTTTGTCACTCATTCCGTGGTCATGCCGGATGATCCGGACGACTTGTATGCCGCCATCGCTGCGGGAAGAATCCCGAGACAGACGATGGCGTTTGTCAACTACTACCGGGCGGGCCACATTTATCCAAATACCAAGCCCACTGTTGCGGTGCTTCTGACGGCGCCCGCCGACGGCGAGCATTACACGGTCGAAAGTCCGTGGGTACGCTCAGAGGTGGATCGAATTTCGTCGGTACTGGGCTTGGAACGACCCATCGATGCAGAATTCGAAGACTATGTCGTGCTCGACCCGCAGTATTTCGGGGAGTGGGGCGGGCTCGGCGGCGCCCTCTACGGGGCGACGAATCCGGTCTGGCGCTCCGGTCCGTTTCATGCGCCTGCCTACAACAATCCCGCGCGACCGTGGCTCTGGCGCGTGGGGGCGTCCGTTCATCCCGGAGGCGGAATTCCGGCGGTACTCGGCGGAGCAATCATCTCGACAAAGCGCCTGCTGAAGAAGCTTCGCTGAACGGCGCAATGGCGAAACGATTCAGCTTGGGTGCCAAAAAGTAGTTCGACATCAAGACACTTTTGCCACCTCTTGTAGACTCAAGGTCGATATTTTCTTTCTCATTCCTCGCGAAGATCGGCATGCGGTAACCACTGTGACCATTGTTTACACCCACACCGACGAGGCTCCCGCCCTGGCGACCGCCTCACTACTTCCCATCGTCACCGCATTTGCCCAGGCAGCCGACGTAGAGATTGAAATCCGCGACATTTCGCTATCGGGGCGCATTCTTGCCGCGTTCCCCGAGCGATTGAGCGAGAGTCAACGGGTTCCGGATGCGCTCAAAGAACTGGGCGAACTCGCCATGACGCCCGCAGCAAACATCATCAAGCTTCCAAACATCTCGGCTTCGATTCCTCAGCTGAAGGCGGCCATCGCCGAACTCCAGGCGGGCGGGTTCGATATTCCCGATTACCCCGAAGAGCCTCACACTGATGTCGACCGCGATGCGCGCGCTCGCTACGACCGCATCAAGGGCAGTGCCGTCAACCCGGTCTTGCGCGAGGGCAACAGCGACCGTCGCGCTCCGCTATCGGTGAAGGCGTATGCGCGCAAGCACCCGCATGTGAACAAGCCGTTCGCCACCGGGTCGAAGACGCGCGTGGCCACGATGGGTCATGACGATTTCTTTTCCAACGAGAAATCCGTCGTGATGACCTCGGCTGACACTTTGGCGATTCGTCACACGGCGATCGATGGCACCGAAACCATCTTGAAGTCGGGCCTGACCGTGCTCGACGGAGAAATCGTGGATGCCACGTTCATGTCGGCTGCGGCTCTCGATGAGTTCCTTGCCGAGACGCTGCGTCAGGCCAAGTCCGACAACGTGCTCTACTCCGTGCACGTGAAGGCAACGATGATGAAGGTCAGTGACCCCATCATCTTTGGGCACGTCGTTAGGGCATTCTTCGCCGACGTTTTCACACAACATGGCGCCGCGCTCGAAGCCGCCGGACTCACCGCAAACGATGGACTCGGTTCAATTCTTGCGGGGCTCAGCAACGTCGCCGGTGGCGAACAAATTGCGAGCGCGTTCGAGGACGCGATTGCCCAAGGCCCGCGACTGAGCTACACCAATAGCGACAAGGGCATCACAAACCTGCATGTTCCGTCGGATGTCATCGTCGACGCGTCCATGCCCGCTTTGGTTCGTAATGGCGGCAAGCTGTGGGGCGTCGGTGGGGGAGAAGATGACACGATCGCCGTCATTCCCGACTCGTCATATGCCGGCGTGTATCAGGCGACCATCGACGACGTCATCGCGCACGGTCCGCTCGACCCGGCAACCATCGGCACTGTGCCAAATGTTGGTCTGATGGCACAGGCCGCCGAGGAGTACGGTAGCCACGACAAGACGTTCGAGATTTCCGCGGATGGTCGCGTCGACATCGTCAACGCGGCGGGCGCCGTGCTCATCACCCATGACGTGCACACGGGTGACATTTGGCGCGCAACACAGGCGAAGGATGTCCCAATTCGCGACTGGGTAAAACTCGCCGTTTCGCGTGCTCGGGCGACCGGCTCACCCGCCGTCTTCTGGCTCGATGAGAAGCGCGCTCACGACGCCCAAATCATCGCCAAGGTGCGCACGTATCTCAAGGACCACGACACCACGGGTTTGACCATTGAGATCATGGCGCCAGCTGAGGCGACGACGTACTCACTGGCGCGCATCCGCAAGGGAGAAGACACCATCTCGGTAACGGGCAACGTGTTGCGCGACTACCTGACCGACCTCTTCCCCATTCTCGAGGTCGGCACCAGTGCCAAGATGCTCTCCATCGTTCCGTTGCTGAACGGTGGCGGTCTTTTTGAGACCGGTGCGGGTGGTTCTGCTCCGAAGCACGTGCAGCAGTTGGTCGAAGAGAACTTCTTGCGCTGGGATTCGCTGGGCGAGTTCTTCGCCCTTGCGGCGTCACTCGAGCACTTCTCGCAGACCACGGGCAACGCCAAGGCGCTCGTGCTCGCAAACACCCTCGACCGCGCAACCGGAACGTTCCTCGAAGAAGATCGTTCACCGGGCCGCAAGTTGGGCATGATCGACAACCGCGGCAGTCACTTCTACCTCGGGCTCTACTGGGCACAAGAACTGGCCACGCAGAATGAGGATGCGCAACTTGCCGCCGCGTTCGCTCCCGTTGCCAAAGCCCTCGCCGAGAACGAAGAGAAAATCGTGGGCGAGATGATTGCGGTGCAGGGCAAGCCGGTCGACATTGGTGGTTATTACCGGCCCGACGTGAAGCTCGTTGAGAAGGTGATGCGTCCGTCGGCCACGCTGAACGGCATTATGTCGTCGCTGGGGTAGCTCCAAGGCGGCACGTCTTCCCGCCGTATGCTTTCAGCCATGAAGGTCATCGGTGTGTACAACGCGAACGGCGGCTTGGCCGGCGAGCTCAGCTACTTTTTTGGGCACCTCATTGGGCGCGCCGAATGCAAGCTGTGTGACATCACACACTCGCCGTTTGCCAAGAAGGCCGAATGGAAGGCGATGGAGAAGCGCCTCCACGATGAACTCGGGGTCGACTTCGTGCTAGTGCACCGAAACGAGCGAACGGATGCGCAACTCGCGGCCAGCGACGGGCGCGAGCCGTGCATCCTGATCGAAGACAACTCGGGCGGGCTCAGCATGATTCTCGACTGGACCGACCTGAAACTCGCTGCCGGCAGCGTGCCCGCGTTTGAACGGGCGATTCGCGCGAAGTTGCTGATGTACTGAAGGCTTCAGTCAGCATGCCGGATAGGCTGAAGCATTACTTCTGATGGCGATCTGAAATGAGCAACGATGCTGAGTTCACGCGACATAGAGGTCGCTCGGTTACAGACGGCGGAAACTCTCGCGCAGGCCGGAATCGTGCTGACCGAGGCCGAGCGTGCGACGATCGAAGTCGCTGATTTCGGACTTTCTGAGCTGGAAACGACCGGTCTGCAACTCGTGGTCTACGTCAACACCGAGCGAGTGTGCGCCAAAGAACTCGTCTTATTGCCCGGTCAGACGTGCCCGGAACACCGGCACGTCTCGGTCGACGGTCAGCCCGGTAAAGAGGAGACTTTTCGTTGCCGCCAAGGACTGGTGTACCTGTACACCGAGGGCGAACCGACCCCCAACCCCAAGGCAACCCCGACGCGCGTTGAAAAGGGCGCCTACAGCGTGTGGCACGAGACGATTCTGCGTCCCGGCGACCAACACACGATTATGCCCGACACGAAACACTGGTTTCAGGCGGGGCCGGAAGGCGCGATTGTCACTGAATTTTCGACCCGAAGCACCGACGAACACGATGTATTTACTGACCCCGACATCGCGCGTACAACCGTGGTTGCCGACTAGCCGCTCATGACTGAACTTCGCAGCGCACACTGGTACGGCGGCGACGACCGCAACGCCTACATCCACCGCGCGTGGATGCGCCGCGGACTGCCCGAGAACGCGCTCGACGGAACCAAGCCGCAGATTGCCATCGCGAACACAGCCTCCGACTTGACCCCGTGCAACATGCACCTCAACGAAGTTGCCGATGCGGTGAAAAACGGCGTCTGGGCAGCCGGCGGCGTGCCGCTCAACTTGC
This sequence comes from Microbacteriaceae bacterium, assembly GCA_049314515.1. Lineage (GTDB taxonomy): Bacteria > Actinomycetota > Actinomycetes > Actinomycetales > Microbacteriaceae > RFQD01. Next base: position 1,128 of record JBMOEY010000075.1, on the reverse strand, counting down.
CCGTCGTGTCACTCGGCGAGACTCAGGTCAAGCCGACCGCGATGTTGTGGCGAAACATGGCCGCGATGGCGATGGAGGAGATGTTCCGCGCAAACCCCATCGACGGACTCGTTTTGCTCGGTGGGTGCGACAAGACGATTCCTGCCTTGCTGATGGCTGCGGCATCCGTCAACCTGCCGGCAATCGTTGTGCCCGGTGGCCCGATGTTGACCGGCCACTTTCGAGGCGAGGCGCTCGGATGCGGCACCGACGTCTGGCGGCTGAGCGAAGAAGCCCGTGCCGGAGTCATCTCGCATCAACAGTTCATCGCCTCGGAGCAGTCAATGATTCGCTCGAAAGGTCACTGCAACACGATGGGCACCGCCTCGACGATGGCCGTCATGGCCGAGGCACTCGGTATGTCGATTCCTGGTTTCGCCGGCACGCCGGCTCCCGACGCGCGGTTGCTGTCGCTGTCGCACGAGACAGGTGAGCTCATCGTGTCGATGGTCGCCGAGAACCGTCGACCGAGCGACATCATGACCAAAGACGCCTTCATCAACGCCATCGTCTCGATTGCGGCGGTCGGCGGTTCGACCAATTCGGTCATGCATCTGCTGGCCATCGCGGGTCGTGTCGGTGTCGACCTCACGCTCGAAGATTTCGATGCTGCCGGTGCGGGCGTCCCGGTGCTGGCCAACCTGCAGCCGAGTGGCAAATTCCTGATGGATGACCTCTATCGAGCTGGTGGTGTGCTGGGCCTGTTGTCGCAAGTCAAAGACTTGCTTCGCCCCGAGCCCATCACCGTCACGGGCCGACCGTTGGTGACCTACCTCGACGACAAGGCGGTGTTCGACGACATGGTTATTCGCCCTCGGGACAACCCGCTGATGGCGGATGCCGGAATCGCGGTGTTGCGCGGCAACCTCGCTCCGCGGGGCGCCATCATCAAGCCGTCCGCGGCAACGTCAGAGTTGCTCACCCACACGGGCACGGCAGTGGTGTTCGACAGCATCGAAGACATGCGCGCGCGAATTGATGACCCCGATCTTGAGGTCACCGCAGATTCCGTGCTGGTGCTTCGCGGATGTGGGCCCAAGGGCTACCCCGGAATGCCCGAGGTCGGCAACATGCCGATTCCGCGCAAAC
>JBMOEY010000074.1:0-7306 GCA_049314515.1 Microbacteriaceae bacterium | reverse complement strand
AGTCAATTCTTGGCGAATAACCGCATAGCCGCGCTGGCGTACCTCCGTGAGTTCCTCCCGGAGCTTGTCTGGGTCGGTTATCGAATGCGGCGTCGCACGCTGAAGTGGTCGGCTGAGGTAGGCGTCAATTTTTTCTTTGTCGAGGTATGCCAGAAGCACTTTGCCCACTCCCGTGGTGTGTAAGGGAAGGTGACCTCCGGTGCGACTGGCCGACGGGATGCTCTTCTCACCGACCAGTCGGTCGACGTATAGTGCCTGACCGCGGTCGAGCACCGCGAGCGTGATGTTTTCTCCGGTCTCTTCGTAGAGGCGCGCGAGTGTGGGCAAGGCGCGCTCACGGAGCTGGTCGCTCACGGGTGCAAGCTGCGCGATGGACCACATGCGTGTGCCGATGCGGTAGCGCTTATCTTTGCCGCGCACCAAGAACCCACCGGTGGTCAGCTCCGCGACGACGCGGTGCGTGCTCGACATGGGCAATTTCGACTTCTGCGACAACTCCGACAGCGTGAGTGCGTGGGCGCGCGGGGTGAAGCACGCGAGCACGGCGATTCCGCGGCCGATAGATGAGATGGGGGCACCTTCGGTGCTGCGGGCGGGACTCATGATTCCTCCGAACAGGTGATCGATGGCGTCAAACTCCCGTTCCAAAGAGCGGAAAACGGTTGCTGGTACTCTCTCACCTCGCACACCGTACCGTCGACCAAATCCCCGAAACAGCGGGCGATGCGGCGGTAGTTTTCCGTCAAGCGGAAAGAGGTCTCGAGGTGCTACAACCGTGCCCGCGGCCGTCGCTGACAGACGGGGCAAAAGTGAGACCCCCGATTCATAAACGACTCGCGCACGATGGGAACGCCGCACCGAGAGCACTCGTCACCCTGGCGACCGTACGCATTCAGGCTGTGGGCAAAATACCCGGCTTGTCCGTTGACGTTCACATACTGCTCATCAAAACTCGTGCCACCTTCGGCGAGCGCCCTTGCGAGAACTGCACGTACCTCCGCCAATACGGTGCGGGCCGAGGCGGCACTCAAGCGGTCGGTGGGTCGGTCGTAGTGCAAACGGGATGCCCAGAGCGCCTCATCCGCGTAAATATTTCCGATCCCGCTCACGAGGGTTTGGTCGAGCAGGGCACGCTTGATTCCCGTGCGCTTGCGTCGCAGGGCCGCCACAAACGCGTCGTCGTCGAATCGCTCATCGAGAGGGTCGAGGGCGATGTGAGCGACCTGGGTGGGCACGAGTGCTCCGTGTTGCTCGATGAGCGCATCCACCGCCATCGAACCAAAGATGCGCTGGTCAACAAACGCAACGACGAGATCACCGTGCTCCGGGTGGCTCACCCCAAACCGGATGCGCACATGCCGGTCATCGTCGGCCCCCGGCTCGCGCAGCAACACCTGCCCGCTCATGCCCAGGTGCACCACCAGGGCGTCCCCGGTCGAGAGGGTCAACCACATGAACTTGCCCCGGCGTTCCACCGAGTTGATCTGCGACTGCTCGAGCATCCCGACAAAATCACCACGACGTGCATCGTGCCGTTTCAGCGAGCGCGCATCGACAACCTCAACGTGAGTAATCTGCGCGCCGGTTACCGCGGGCGCAAGCCCCCGCCGCACCACCTCGACTTCGGGAAGCTCGGGCATGCGCGCCTCTACTGCGTTTCGGATTCGCGTTGCAACAGAACCCGCAGCGCGGCCCCGGCCGCGGCAATCTCGGCGTTGCGGCGACTCGTTCCGCGCCCCGTTTCGACCACGTCGGCAATCGTCACGGTCGCCGTGAACACGCGCGCATGATCGGGGCCCTCGCCACTAATCACGTACGCCGGCGCGGTGACACCGAGTCGAGCAGCGATCTCTTGCAAACTCGTTTTGGGGTCGTGATGCACGCCGAACCGGTCGGGGTCATCGAGCAGTGGGCGCACGAGGCGCAAGACCAACTCGTCGGCCGCGGCCGGACCCGCCGAAACAAAAGTGGCGCCGATTAAGGCTTCGACCGTGTCCGAAAGGATCGACGGTTTCTCGGCACCGCCCTGCAGTGCCTCCCCTCGACCTAGCCGGATGTGCGGCCCCAGGTTGATGGAACGGGCAACTTCGGCGAGCGCATCCTCTGACACCACGGCCGCGCGCCGACGCGCGAGATCGCCTTCGGACAGCTCCGGAAACTCGTTGTACAACCACACCGTGACAGCCTGACCGAGCACGCTGTCGCCCAAGAATTCGAGTCGCTCGTAATGAGCAATGCCCCCATGCTCGTACGCGTAGGAACGATGCGTGAGGGCGAGCTCGAGGAGGTCATCACGGATGGCGACTCCCAGAGTGGCGATGAGGTCATCGCTCACGTTAGACGTCGGCGACCTTGCGGCCCTTGTATTCCATGAACAACGCGGTGCCGGCCGAGTCTTCGACCACCTTCGCGCGGTGCGGAAGGCTGTAGGTGACCTTGCCGCTTGCGTCGACCGACTTCACCAGCGGTGGCACGTCGGCCTTCCACTGTGCACGACGCATGCGAGTTGACGCACGCGACATTTTGCGCTTCGGAACAGCCATGATCTTCTCTTCTCTGTCTAAATCTTTGAGCCTAGACGGGCTCATCCGTTGTGTCGGAAGCGCTGAACTCACTCAGCGCAGCCCAGCGAGGGTCGAGCCGAACGTCATCGTCGCCCGATGAATCCGTGCGCTTCGTGCCGGTCTCTGGGTTGAGGCCACGACAGTCAGGCTGACACACCGGTTGGAACGGAAGTGCGAGCACCACCGCATCCCTGATGAGAGGTTCAAGATCCACGTGGTCATCGTGAACCTCATAATCAAATGCTTCGTCAAGAGAATACGCGAAAAGTTCTTGGATTTCGACTTCGAGCGGGAGCATGAACGGCTCGAGGCATCGCCCGCATTCCGCTTCAGCGGTCGTCGTGACATCTGCCGTGGCCAAAATGCCCTCGTGAATCGACTCAAATCGGCCGTCGACGTGGATGATCCCGCCCTCGGGAACCCAGGCAAGACCCTCACCCCAGCGCTCGGGCAACTCAATGTCGCGCTCGAGGGGTCGTTCCTCACCGGGACGATGAATCAGGTCGTGAACCGGCACCGTGAACGGAGTCTTTTGGAATTTCGCCACTCGTTCAGTTTAGGCTCACGCCTTACTCTTCGATTTCGGCGTTTCGCGCACGCAGGTGTTCCCGAAACGTGATGTCCTCACCCGCACTCACCGCGGCGAAGTATGTGCCAAAGTCCACCTGTTCGCGAAGCGACGTACCTGCGGCCATGAGGTTTGCCTGGCGCACTTCGGTCTCGATGATCTCGAGAGCAACCTTCGACACCCACGGCCAATCGTCAGCCGTCACAAACATCACGCCATCGGTATCGGCAACGACGATGTCGCCTCGCGTCACCTCGAATGTGCCAAACGAAATCGTGTCCGCGAGTTCGGGCTTTCCTTCCGCCGTGGTGGGCCCGGCCGGGCTCGCTCCCATGCTCCAGATGGGCAAACCCAATTCGCGTAGCTGCGCGGTATCGCGATGCAACCCCCACACGACGATTCCCGCCAAACCGGCTTTCTTCGCCTCGAGAACGACGAGATCGCCGATACACGCCTGGTCGAGGCGTCCGCCGTTGTCGATGACGAGCACATCGCCAGGCTGGGCTGAGTCAATGGCGGCGAGAAAGACATCCACGCTTCCGCGGTGGGTCACGGTGATGGCCGGGCCGGTGAGGTGCGCATCCGCAATCAATGGTGCCGTGATGACGCTGGGGCTCACTCGAACGAGCACGTCCACGCGCAGGCTCGCGTCAAAGACGGCGGCGGTCGAGGGAATCGGCGCCGAAGCCGGCAATGCCATGGTTTAGCTCGTACCCTGCAGGTACTCGGCCACCACGTGCGGAACGTACGGTCGAACGTCTCCGCCGAGTGACGAAACCTGCCGCACAAGCGAACTCGACACGTGCGCCTGACCGGGGTCGGGCAACATGAACAGCGTTTCGATACCCGTCAGGTTGCGGTTCACCACGGCCATCGGGGTTTCATAGGTGACATCGTTGGGCGTGCGCAGACCCTTCACCAACACGGATGCGCCCACCTCCGTGCAGTAATCAACGAGCAACCCAATGCTCCACTGTGTCACGACAATGTTTCCGGTGATACCGGCTTCGGCCAGCGCCCGCTCGATAAGTGTCACGCGCTCGGCAATCGGCAGAAGGGCCGTTTTGCCGGGGTTGTGCACGACCACGACGTGCACCTCATCGAAGAGCTTCACCGCGCGCGCAATGACATCGAGATGACCGAGAGTGATGGGGTCAAACGAGCCAGGAACAACAGCAGTGGTGCGCATGACTTCAGCCTACGGAAGTTACCCCTTATTGAGGTACTCTCTTTCGCTCGCAGACAAGCGCCGCCGCAACGCAAACTTGAGGGCTTCGTGCTCGGCGAGTGCGGGGTCAACAGCGAGGATCGACTCGGCGGCTGACCGAGCGTCGGCGATCACGTCGCCGTCTCGCGCGGCGCGCAACAGACGGAGGGAACTGCGCCCGCCCGACTGCGAACTACCGAGCACGTCGCCCTCGGCACGCAACTCGAGATCAACGCGAGAGAGCTCAAACCCATCAGTTGTCGCCGCCACCGCATCGACCCGTTGCCGAGCGAGTGAGCCCTCGACCGCGTGCGTGACAAACAACGCGAGACCCGGCACCGAACCACGGCCCACACGCCCACGCAATTGGTGCAGTTGCGAGACGCCGAAGCGGTCGGCATCCATCACCACCATCGTCGACGCATTGGGCACGTCGACTCCCACCTCAATCACCGTGGTCGCGACGACGATGTCAATCTCGCCCGCGGCAAACGCACGCATGACGCGGTCCTTCTCATCTGCCGACATGCGCCCGTGCAACGACTCAATCCTCTTGCCACCGAGCACCGGATGCGACACCAGCGCGGCCGTCACCGCCGCAACCGACGCGCGCTCCGGTGGCGCCATCTCGGTGACGTCCGCATCCGCGTGCACCGGCTCATCCAAGTCGAGCTCCAGCATCGCCGAATCCTCTTCCACCTCGGCTGCGTCAATCGCCGGACACACAACAAACGCCTGTCGGCCCTGCGCGATCTCTTCTCCCACGCGCTCCCACACCCGATTAATCCAGGTCGGATGCTCATCCAGCGCCACCGCATGGCTCGTGATGCCCGGACGACCGGCCGGCACATGTGTGATTGTCGACACGTCAAGATCACCAAACACGGTCATCGCCACCGTGCGCGGAATCGGCGTGGCGGTCAGCACAAGTGAGTGCGGCGTCTTTGACGCTTTCACCTGTAACGCCGCTCGCTGTTCGACACCGAAGCGGTGCTGTTCGTCGACGACGATGAGACCGAGGTCGAAAAACTCCGTCTTGTCACTCAACAACGCGTGAGTTCCCACAACGATGCGCGCCTGACCCGACACCACGCGCAGAAGCGCAGCACGCTTTGCCGCCACGGGAAGCTGCCCGGTCAGCAGAGTCGGAACAAGCGTCGCCGCGAGGTCGGGCCCAAGGGAATTGACGATTGAGCGCAGGTGTTGACTTGCGAGCACCTCGGTCGGAGCCAGCAATACGGCCTGCCCGCCACTGTCGGCCACCTGCAACATCGCACGCAGCGCAACGAGCGTCTTGCCCGAACCCACCTCACCCTGCACCAGTCGATTCATCGGCACGGTCGAGGCGAGGTCGTGCTCGATTTCGGCGCCCACCGCGAGCTGGTCGGGCGTGAGAGTGAATGGCAAGTTTGCATCGAGTTGATCGACCAGCCCGCCGGCGGCGCGTGGTCGCGCTTGCGCGACACGCTCTCGCAAGGCGGCACGCTGTTGGAGCAGAGCGGCCTGAAGAATGAACGCCTCCGTAAAGCGCAACGACTCGCGAGCAGCCTTCCAGTCGGCATCTACCTGCGGTTCGTGCACCTTCACCAACGACTCGGCCAGCGGCATGAGTCCCCGCTCGGCGCGCACCGACGCCGGCACCGGATCGGCAACCGCCGCAGCGACAGGCAACGCGAGCTGCATGGTGCGGGCAATCTGCCATGAGGCCACCGTCGAGGTCGCCGGGTAGAGCGGAATCGGCGTCAACGCCCACTTCGCCGCATCCGCATCCGACTGCTCGCCGGCATCGCCTCCCGTGTCAAACAATTCATAATCCGGATGCGCGAGCTGCAAACTCCCCCGATAGACCCCCACCTTGCCCGCAAAAATGCCGCGCACGCCCGGCCGCAAGTCTTTCTCGCGCCACGCCTGGTTGAAAAACGTGAGGGTCATCGCGCGGGGCGAGCGCCCATCCGTGATGCGCACCTCCAGAATCGACCCCTTGCGTTGACGCATCGGTCGAGTGCGCACGTCGAGCACCTCGGCCACGATGGTCACGTTCTCGTCGAGCGGAACATCGGCAATGGCCGTCAATTCGCCGCGCTGTGCATAGCGTCGCGGGTAGTGCGCGAGCAGATCCCCGACCGTGACAAGGCCGAACGCTTTTTCTAAACTCGTGGCGGTTTTGCCGCCCACGACGCCGCTGAGCTTGGCGTCGAGCGGGTCGGTCATGGGTCGAGTCTATTTTCCGGCCGCCCTAGGCTAAAGCCGTGACGCGCATCATCGCCGGGTTTGCCGGCAGTCGAGAACTCGCGGTACCCAAGTCGGGAACCAGACCGACGAGCGACCGCGTGCGCGAAGCAATCTTCTCCGCACTCGAAGCCCGAGATTCGATAACGGATGCGCGAGTGCTCGACCTGTACGCCGGCTCGGGTGCGCTCGGCCTCGAGGCGCTCTCGCGCGGGGCCACATCTGTGGTGCTGGTCGAAAGAAACGCCAAGGCGGCCGAGATTGCTCGAAAAAACGCCGAGCTCGTCTGCTCTGTCGGCAAGCTCGCGCCGGCGTGCGCGCAGGTGGTCGTCAACTCGGTCGCGCATTTTCTCAACGGCCGCGCCGATCGCAGCGAAGACACCGGGAGTTTCGACCTCGTGTTCATTGATCCGCCCTACGACGTGGCCGACTCCGAACTCGACGACGTGCTCGCCGCCCTCGCCCCGCATCTGGCGCAGGGAGCCGAAGTCGTCGTCGAACGCTCAACTCGCTCAGCCGCACCTCAGCCGCCCGCCGGCCTCACGCTCGACAAATCGAAGGCCTACGGCGAGACCACGATTCACTGGCTGAGTCGCGACTAGCTGAGTCGCGACTTCCGCGACCGCGACTAGCTACCAGCCGTCGGTGCCGTGCACCGCGAACTCGTCGATGGCGGCGATTTCGTCGGCGGTGAGAGGAGGCGCGGCCAGCGCATCCAAGTTGTCATCGAGTTGCGCC
>JBMOEY010000073.1:0-7567 GCA_049314515.1 Microbacteriaceae bacterium | reverse complement strand
GAGCAGCTCGTCGATTACGAGACCACGGCAATCACCGAAATCGCGACCGGAATCGGCGGTACGTCGTTGGGCGAAGAGGTCGGACTCATGTGGTGGGAAGGCAAGTATGAGCCGTATGCAAAGGGCAAGCTTCCGCAGCCACCTCTTATGTACGGCACCTTCGATACCGTTGCTCGATTTGCCGACATCCCCGCGATTTACCGTGCCAAGAAAAAAATCATTGAAGAAGAATTCAAGGATGTTGGCGCGCGTTACACGGCCCACTTCTCGCACTGGTACGAGTGGGGCACCATGATTTATGACCGCTTCTACGTCGACAACGGCCCAACTGACCCGGCAGAAGCCATGGCTCTGCACGATCGTTTGTGGGACGCTGGAGTTCTCGCATCAATCGAACATGGTGGTGTCTTGAATGACCACCATGGTGTGGGTCTCAAGCTGGGAAGGTTCATGCGGCCTCAATATGGACACGGTTTCGAGCTCATGCGTCAGCTGAAATCTGCGTGGGATCCCGACGGAATCATGAACCCCGGAAAGCTCGGATTCGGTCCTCCAGGAAACAGCGTCTGGTAATCGAAACCCATTCAGACTAACGGGTCACAAAAAACTGAATAGTCACGTCATCGCAAGAAAAACTCAAAGGAGAGTGTCATGCACCTGTCAATGCACAACTGGATGCGCAGCGAACCAATCGAAACGACGATCGCGCGCCTCGCGAAGTACGGATACAAGTCGATCGAAATCAGCGGCGAGCCCACCATTTACGACTCGAAGCACGTTCGAGGGCTTCTCGACCACTACAAGCTCAACTGCTGGGGCGCGGTCACGCTGATGATCGACCGTCGCAACATGCAGAGCTCCGACGAGGCCAAGCGCGCTGCATCTGTGCAGTACGTCAAGGACGTCATTACATTCGTGCACGAACTCGACGGTCAAATCGTGACGCTTGTTCCAGGAACCGTGGGCAAGATTGTTCCGGACTCGACACCAGAGAACGAGTGGAAATGGCTCGTTGAGGGAACGAAAGAGATTTACGAACACTCCGAGAAGCTTGGAATTCGTGTCGGAGTGGAGCCGCTCAATCGTTTCGAGTCGTATCTGATCACGCGTGCAGAGCAGGCTCTCGCACTGTGTGACGCGGTCGGGCCGAACCTCGGCGTCACGCTTGACGCATTCCACATCAACATCGAAGAGAGCAACCTCTTCGACGCGATTCGCCTTGTCGGCGACAAGCTCGTTGACTTCCACGTCGCCGACAACAACCGCATGCCAGCTGGCTACGGTGACTACAACTGGGCGCAGGTCGTGGAGGTACTCAACTCGATCAACTACCAGGGCGCACTCACGGCAGAATTCGTGGCTCCGGTTGACCGCACTCCGGCCAACAAGTACCCGAACGCTCTCGAAACCAACTTCGAAGGACTCGACATCGACCCCGAGCAGCTCAAGTTCATCATCGACCACGGTTCGAGCGTTCTGACCGAAGAGTTCTACAACTGGCTCGTTCAGGTCAACTCTGAGCACCTCTTGCCACTCATCGACAACAAGTTCTAATCGGACGCAGCTGAAGAGACGGGTCAAGGGTCGCGATGAGCAACATGCAGACAGGCGAGTGGTGCGTCAATGTCTAAAGGAAAAGTTGCCATCATCGCGACTCTTGACACAAAAGGGCCCGAGGTCGCCTATTTGCGCGACCAGTTGATTCGACTCGGTGTCGGGACCATGGTCGTCGACACCGGAATCTTGGGTGAACCCGTGGGAATCGTGCCCGATGTGTCACGGGCACAGCTCGCGGAACGCGGCGGTATGACACTCGAGGGTCTTCAAACTGTGGGATCTCGGGGCAAAGCCGTCACCCTCATGCGCGAGTTCGTCACGGAATTCGTTCGCGAGCAATATGCCGACGGAGAAATTATTGGTGGCATCAGCGTGGGTGGCGTCGGTGCCGTGATGGGTGCGGCGGCCATCCAGACACTCCCCGTCGGCGTACCCAAGATCGTGATAGCTCCCACCGCATCCGGACATCACGAGTTTGGTCCCTACGTCGGCACCAAAGACGTCATGGTCATTCATTCCATTGTCGACATTCTTGGCGTAAATGATGTCGCTAAAACGGTGTTTGACAATGCCGCCGCAGCGATGAAAGGGATGCTCGACTACGGTCATGCTTTGCCGGCGCGAGCAGCGGAGACGCTGACTGTTGCGGCAACAATGCTCGGGAACACAACCAAAGCCGTTGAAGAGCTGAAAGCCGTGCTTGAAGAATCTGGCGTCGAAACAGTCGTTTTCCACTCAAGCGGCGTGGGCGGGCCGAGCATGGAAGAGCTCGCCCGAGGAGGTCAGTTCATCGGGGTTGTGGACTACACAACCAACGAAATTGGTGACCGCAGAATCGGCGGAATTCACGACGCCACCCCAGAGCGACTCACCGTTGTTGGAGAGCTGGGACTTCCCCAGGTCGTCATCCCGGGATGTCTCGATTTTGCTGTGTTTGACGCGAAGACCCTTCCGAGCGAATTGCGCTCGCGAAAGATTTACGACCACAACCCGGAGTATGCGTTGGTCGGATACACGCACGACGAAAAGCGTGACATTGCACTCGAATTTGCAGAAAAGCTCAATAAATCGACCGGACTTGTGCACGTCATCTTCCCACTTGGCGGGCTCTCGATTCCGGCTCGCGAAGGTGGGGTGTTCTTCGATCCTGAAGGTGACGAAATCATGCGTTCGACCATCCAATCGACACTTCGCCCCGACATCACTTTTGAAACGTCGGATGCGCACATTAACGACCTCGAACTCGGTGCCTTGGCCGCACAACGGCTCTTGGAACTTCTCAACAAACAAAAAGGAAACGAAAAGAAATGACTGATCAGCCTATCGCTCGCTTGACGATCGGAGACGACGAGTTTCGCTCCAAGTTCCGTTCGTGGAATCTGTCCGACTTGTCTTATGTCGATATCAAGGAATACCTGACGACAAAAGACACGATTCTTGTTCCCATGGCCAGCACCGAGCAGCACGGCCCGCACCTGCCGCTTGCGTGCGACACCATCACGGCTGTCGAGGTGTCGCGGCGCATCAGTGAGCAAATTGGTGTTCTTCACACGCCCCCACTTTGGGCCGGTTACTCACCTCAGCACATGTACGGACCGGGCGAGGGTCGCGGCACGATCACACTTCGAGCTGACACGCTGCTGAACCTGATGTACGACGTCGCGCGCAGCCTCATCCACCACGGCTTCAATCGCATCATCTTCATCAACGGTCACGGTTCGAACATCAAAGTTGTTGACCCCGTGCTTCGTCGCCTTCGCTACGAAACCGGTGCGCTCATCTCGTTCGTCAAGCCCTATATGGAGCGCTACGTGGGCATTCTCGATGGCCTGATGGAAAACCCACCCGAGGAAACACCGGGATGGCACTCGAGCGAGCTCGAAACCTCGCAGTGCATGGCATGGAATCCCGACCTGGTTCGCATGGAGCGGGCCGCCGACACGCGCGCTCACATCCCCGAGTTCCTGCCGAAGTCATTCAGCAAAAACGACGGAATGCCAGACGCTGAATTTGAGGGGTACCAGTACTTCAGCTTTCCGATGGACCACCACGAGTTCGTCGAGAACGGGATCATCGGCAACCCAATGCGCGCGACTCCGGAGAAGGGCTTCGAAGCTTTCCGCCGTCTGAGTGAGCATGTAGCCCGTGGCATCATGGAACTTGAAAAGGTGCCGGTCTCGGTACACGATCGTGAGTTTGTTGGTCGCGTAATGTGAGTCACGCGCAGGCGTGATTGAATAGGGCATCCCGTAATCCGGGCGAAAGCAGGACATGAATGGCAGTCGAAACAGCGTCACTCGTTGACGTTGCCTATGAGAACCTTCTCGCGCGCATCACTTCGTTTCAAGTCAAGGCCGGAGCTCCGCTTTCCGAGGTGAAAATCTCAAAGGAGCTCAACATTAGCCGCACCCCAATCCGGGAGGCACTCCAGCGGCTTGAAAAAGAAGGCCTCGTCCAGCGCACGGAGTCATCGCGTTTTACGGTTGCTCAGATTTCGATTCGTGAAGTCAATGAAGCCTGCGACATGTTGGAGATTCTCGACACGTACATCTTCTCGAAAGCCTCAAGCTTGCTGACTCCTGAGGATGCAGCCGGATTGCGTCTATCAGTCACGCGGATGAATGACGCGTGTGGCGCCAACGACCTCACCGCCTGGACGGAAGCGGACCGTGCGTTCCACCAGTTGCTGAATCGCGTAGCCGGCAACGAACTGGTGGCTGATACGGTTCGAGAGACACGTCGTCGCGTGCAGAGGTTTTGGATTCGATCAACTGTGGGTCAGTTCGATCGGCTGAGCACCTGCACGACCGAGCACGCGGAACTCGTCGATGCGATCATCAACAAAGACCTGGCGGCCATCCCGCCGGCGGTGAAAGAGCATATCGGTCACCTTCGTGAGAATGTTGTCGCACTTCTCACGACAGTGGCACTCCTGACGGGCGACGACGGAGCCTAGCTTCAGGGATCGAGGCAACTCTCGGCCTACTGGGCGGCTGTGGACCCTGATATTTGTTTCTGAACAAAAGCGAATGCCCGGCTCAAAGTTTGAGCCGGGCATTCGCTTGTTTAGCGAGGGATTTAGTCGCTTGAGAACGCGGCATCGAATGCCGACGTGGGAACCTCCCACAACAGCGAGCGCACGAATTCGACAGCGTGCTTGGCGCCGTGAAGACGATCCATGCCAGCGTCTTCCCACTCAACTGAGATTGGACCGGTGTATCCAATTGCGTTGAGTGCACGGAAGGCGTCCTCCCACGGTACATCGCCACGGCCCGTTGAGACGAAGTCCCATCCACGACGCGGGTCTGCCCACGCGCCGTGCGAACCCAGGATGCCGTTTCGCCCGTTGCCCATGCGCATCCGCGTGTCTTTGCAATCAACATGATAAATGCGATCAGCAAAGTCGAGGATGAACGCGACCGGGTCGAGCCCCTGCCAGACCATATGCGACGGATCCCAGTTGAGACCAAATGCCGCACGATGGTCGATAGCCTCCAGCGTCTTGACTGTTGTCCAGTAGTCGTAGGCGATTTCTGACGGGTGAACCTCGTGCGCGAACCGCACGCCTTCGGCGTCGTAGACATCGAGAATGGGATTCCAACGCGTCGCAAAGTCCTCGTAACCGGCATCGATGACGTCTTGACCAACCGGTGGGAACATCGCTACGTACTGCCAGATGCTCGAACCGGTAAAGCCAACGACGGTGTCGACTCCGAGCTTGCGGGCAGCAATGGCCGTGCGCTTCATTTCTTCGGCGGCTCGCTGTCGAACGCCTTCTTGGTCGCCGTCGCCCCAAACCTTCGCGCCGACGATGGCCTTGTGCCGAAAGTCGATGGGGTTGTCGCAGACTGCCTGACCTTTGAGGTGATTCGAAATCGCGAAGACCTCAAGGTTGTACTTCTTGAGGAGCTCTCGCTTTTGGGCGACGTACGAGTCGTCTTCGCTGGCGAGCCAGGGGTCGAAATGATCTCCCCAACAGGCAAGCTCGAGTCCGTCATATCCCCACTCGGCGGCGTGTTTTGCGACCGTCTCGAGGGGCAGGTCGGCCCATTGCCCGGTAAAGAGCGTTACCGGGTGTGACGATTTTCCAGCCATTTTTTCTCCGTTCTATTCTTCTGGTGCGGTGAGCGCGTGCCCGTTTTCGGCACTGTTGGCTATGGCGTCAATAACGGCCTGCACGGCGTGCCCATCCTCGAAACTCGGTGACGCAGGGGTGCCGCTCTGGATCGAGTTCACGAATTCGAAGAACTGGTGGGTGAAGGTGTGTTCCCAACCGATGATGTGACCGTCGGGCCACCAGGCAGCCAGATACGGATGCGCAGACTCTGTCACCAGAATGCGACGGTAACCCTGCTCGCCGGTCGGGTCTTCGCGATCGAACAACCACAGTTCGTTGAGGTTCTCCAGGTTGAACAGAATGCTGCCCTTGGTGCCGAAAATACTCAGCGAGAGCTCATTCTTGCGTCCCGGTGCGTTTCGAGTGACGTCGAGGTTGGCCACAGCTCCACCCGACAGTGCGAGCGTGGCAAGAGCGGCGTCATCGACGGTGACGTTACCGAGCTTGCCTGTTCCGTCAGGTCGTTGATGAGTGAACGTGCGCAGGTGGCCGGTCACGCCCGCAACGGATTTGCCTGTGAGGTGACGCATCAGGTCGACAACGTGGGCGCCGAGGTCGCCCAGCACGCCTGTTCCGGCGCGCTCCTTTTGTAAACGCCAACTCATGGGCAAGGTCGGGTCGCTCAGCCAGTCCTGCAAGTAGGCCCCGCGAATGTGAAGCACGTCACCTACGCGACCGTCAGAGATGAGTTGCTTGGCAAGCATCAGGGCGGGCACGCGTCGATAGTTGAAGTTGACGGCGGACATGACTCCACGCGACTGCGCGGCCTGGGCTGCGGCGACCATTGCGCGGCTTTCATCCATCGTGTTCGCCAGCGGTTTTTCAACGAGCACGTGCTTTCCCGCCTCGAGAGCGGCAATGGCGATTTCTGCGTGAGAATCACCGGGCGTGCAAATGTCGACAATGTCGATAGATGGATCTGCGACAACATCACGCCAGTCAGTCAGCGCGCGATTCCAGCCGAGTTGAGACGCGACACGAGCCACAGCGTTGGCGTCTCGTCCAACAATGGATTCCATGAGGATGCGCGGTGTCGCGAACGCCGCATTCAGGTTTCTCCAGCCCTGCGAGTGAGCACGGCCCATGAAGCCGTACCCAATCATGCCGACGCGGAACTCTTTCTCGTTCGAGCTTCCCATTACATTTCCTCTTTCGGTAACGGTTTGTCGTCAGTGACAAAAAACATTGAGGTTGGTGCTTGCGCAACAATATACCTGTATGTATGTTTCTGTGTATACAGTTACGAATACAAAAAAAACTGCACCGATAGAAACGTCAGAAATGGAGTGAGAACCGTGGATATCTGGCCACTCATTTTGCTCAACGGGCTAACGTTGGGTGCCGTTTATTTTGTGGCGTCGAGTGGGTTGACACTCATTTTCGGCCTGATGCGCGTGATCACCTTGGCGCACGGAACATCGTTCTTGTTCGGTGGTTACCTCGGATATGTGGTCGCCGTCGCCACCGACAACTGGATTCTCGGCCTGCTCGCGGGATTGCTCGCAGCGGGTCTCCTTGGACTATTCACACACCAGGTGCTCATCCGCCGCTTTCAAGACGACGACATGCGGGTGGCCCTCATTACTCTTGGTGTCGCTGTTATCGGTACTGACCTGATGCTTGCCGTATTTGGAGGCACAGCCACGCAGGTTCCGTTCCCCCAGAACTTGCAGATCGCGATAGATCTCCCTGGTATCGGTGACTACCCGCTCATCCGTCTCATCATTTTGGCCATCGCAATTGTGCTCGGACTCGCGATTTACTTCATCATCGCAAAGACACGGTTCGGATCAATCGTGAGAGCAGGAGTGGATGACGCACCGATGACGTCGGCAACCGGAGTCAACGTTCGCGTGGTCTTCGCCGTCATCTTCGCCGTTGGCTCCGCGCTCG
>JBMOEY010000072.1:0-7613 GCA_049314515.1 Microbacteriaceae bacterium | reverse complement strand
CTAAATGGCCGGGTTCGACCCGAGGTCGGCCACCAGCGTTCCACCGTTGAACGTCGTGCCGACTTCGCGGTAGTAACCGCCGAGAATCTTCTCAATCGGAAGAAGCGAAGCCAGCTCATCCCACTGTGAATCACCGAGGGTAAGTTCGGCGTCGCCGCCCCACGCGGGTCCGAGGTCGAGGTCGACTCCACCCATCGTGATGAGCTGGTCGAGTGAGTTACCTGCACCGGCCGTGATCGACGGCACCCAGCGGCTGTGCAACATCTTGTGCCCGTTGACGAATCCGTTGCTCTCGACTTCACCCGTGAGTGTCACGCGTGCCGTGGCAAGTCGGTGGTCGTAGGCCGACAGGCTGGCGCCGAACTTGGCTCCGACCTCGAGGCGAGGTGCGGCCTTTCCGCGGTTGTACACGCGAGTCACGTGCATCGAGCCGAGCTTCTTGGGGTAGCCCTGGAACCAACCGCGTGCCATTGCGAAGTCTTTGGTCACCCAGATCGCAACGCACCGGCTGTAGGTCACACCCTCGTATTTGCACCGCACGACCACGAACGTCTCGAGGTACTGCGAGCGGTCGGGATCGAGCAGCTCTTCGAAATCACTGCTACACGACTGCCAGTCGGCCCAAATCAGGGCGACAGCACCGGGATGCTCATCCGCCAGTTCCAGCTCGGGCGGCAAGATTGCGCGCACATTGGCCGGGTCAGTCAAATACTCAACGGTGAGCAGCGTGCCGGAATAGTGCCACGGCATTTCGGGAATGATCGCGCTCTTGCCAGTCGGGGTCTTGGGTGCCAGAAAGCCTCGAAGTTCACTCATGAGACAACAGCGTACCGGTCATTCGTATCCAAACAAATAGCCGACGTGCAATAAAATATTCCATATTGTGTCGACAATGGTTGTAGTTTTGGACTTGCCTTGCCACACATAAGTTGGCAAAGTTGGACAAGTCGTTCATATCCAAACGATTAACAATGAACTCAATGAGGAGATCAGATATGTCAACCAGTGTCGATAAGAAGGGCGCGGGCCTAAGTAAGGGCCGTCTCGGCGTCTTTGGAATCGTCTTCTTCGTGGTCGCCGCCTCGGCGCCGATGGCGGGTATGACCGGCACAGTGCCGGTTGCTGCCGTCCTCGGTAACGGAGCAGCCGTCCCCGGAGCATTCGTCTTCGTCGGAATCATCCTGCTGTTGTTCAGCGTTGGTTTCACCGCGATGAGCCACAAGGTCACCAACGCAGGCGCATTCTTCGCCTACGTCGGTAAAGCCCTTGGCGTCAACATGGGTGTGGCCTCGTCGTTCGTTTCGTCGCTTGCCTACATGACGGTGCAGTTCTGCATCTACGGCTTCTTCGGTGCGATCATGAGCGGCACGTTCGCGAGCCTCGGACTCGACCTCCCCTGGTACGTCTGGTTCCTCGTCGGATGGGCGCTCGTCACCCTTCTCTCGCTCATGCGAGTGGATGTGGGCGCCAAGTTCCTCGGTGTGCTCACCTCGCTTGAGGTTCTCTCGATGCTCATCGTTGCGATCGCCATCCTCGTCACCGGTGGACCCGAAGGCCTCAACTTCGCCGCCAGCTTCGACCCGACGCTCGTCTTCGCCGGTGGCTTCGCCGGAACTGCGGGTATCGCCATTTCGTTCGCGTTCGCATCCTTCATCGGATTCGAATCGACGGCTATCTACGGCGAAGAAGCCAAGGATGCCAAGAACACGGTTCGCAAGGCTACCTACTGGGCTGTCGGCATCATCGCCGGTCTGTTCGCTGTTGTGACCTTCGCCATGATGACCGCGCTCGGTTCGAGCGATGTCATCACGCCGATTCTCGAGCGTTCCGACGGTCTCGCCAACCCGGCAAACGTGCTCTTCTCGCTTGCGAGTGAATACGTTGGTCCGTGGATGGCCGTGGTCATGAACATCCTCATCGTCACGAGCCTCTTCGCAGCTCTGCTCGCGTTCCAGAACGCCGGTTCGCGCTACTTCTTCGCGATGTCGCGTGGTGGCGTGCTTCCGTCGGCACTGTCGCGCACCAACGGTCGCGGCGCTCCTGTTGGTGGCGTGTGGACGATGTCGATCATCGGCCTCATCGTGGTCGGCCTATTCGCGGTCTTCCAGCTCGACCCGATTCTCAACCTGTTCTACTGGCTCAGCGCGGTTGCCGTGCTTGCCATCACACTGGTCGAGATTCTCGTGAGCATCGCGGTCATCGTGTACTTCTCGAAGAACGAGGGCGCGAACATCTGGCAGGGCAAGATTGCTCCGGCGCTCGCCACCATCGGTATGGTGCTCGCACTGTACTTGATCGTTGCGCGCTTCAACCTGCTCGCGGGCACCGTCGCCGACGGTGTTGACCCGACGCTTCCCGAGAGCGCATTCGCGCTCAACCCGCTGGGTTGGTTCCTCGTGCTGCTGCCGGTCATCTTCTTCGTCGCTGGTCTGATCACCGCGGTGGTCAACAAGAAGGAGAACTCCTCGCTCGTGAGCGACATGAGCTAAGTCACACAATCAAAAAAGCGCCCCGCCGGGAAGCCGGTGGGGCGCTTTTGGTTGGGCCTAGAGCTTCACGTAGGTCGTCTTGAGCTCGGTGTACTTATCCAGCGCGTGACGCGACTTGTCGCGCCCGTTGCCCGAAAGCTTGAACCCGCCAAACGGCACCGTAAGGTCACCCTCTTCGTAGCAGTTCACCCATACCGTGCCGGCGCGAATCTGTCGCGAAAGGCGGTGCACCTTGGACACGTTGGCAGTCCAGAGGCCGGCCGCGAGTCCGTAATCAGTGTTGTTCGCGACACGAATGGCCTCGTCGTCGTCTTTCACAGTCGTGATGGCAAGCACCGGGCCAAATACTTCGTTCTGTGCGAGCGACGAGTCGGGGTTCACGTTGAGAAAGACGGTCGGTTCGTAATACGCGCCGCCGGCGAGTGGGGCGCTGAGGTCAACCGAGTGGCCGCCAATGGCGAGCGTGGAGCCGTCGGCGAGTGCGGCATCCACATGGGCTTGCACTTCTGCGCGACGCGACGTTGACGCCAGCGGGCCCATTTTCGTCGACGGGTCGAACGGGTCACCCGGCTGGTAATTCTTGGCCGCTGCAAGCACGCCTGCGATGACCTCATCGGCGACGTCCTGGTGAACGATCAGTCGCGACGGAGCCGTGCACATCTGGCCCGTGTTGAAGAAGATGCCCCAGGCCGCGGTGTCGATTGCGGCCTGCAGGTCGGGAGCGTCGGGCAGGATGATGTTCGGCGACTTGCCCCCGAGTTCGAGCCACACGCGCTTGAGGTTCGACTGCGCGGCGTACTCCATGTACGCACGGCCAACTTCAGTCGAGCCCGTGAACGCAAGCGAATCAACCGCGCGGTGCAGACCAAGGGCCTTACCCACGACCGACCCCTTACCCGGAAGAACGTTCAAGACACCGGCAGGGATGCCCGCCTCGAGTGCCAGCTCGGCGATGCGCACAGCGGTGAGAGGTGTGAGGTCTGCCGGTTTGTGCACAACCGTGCATCCCACGGCGAGCGCCGGGGCAATCTTCCACGCCGAAAGCGTGAGCGGAAAGTTCCACGGCGTCACGACGGCAACAACGCCGACGGGTTCGCGCGTGATGAGTGCGAGGTCGTCGCCAATCGGCGAGATCTCGTCGAGCTCTTTGTCGGCAATCTCGGCATACCAGCGGTACGTGTTGATGAGGGCGCGAAGTTCGATGCCCCACGCATCCGCAATCGGTTTGCCCATCTCGACGCTGAGCATCGTGGCCAGCTCGGTGCGGTGCTCTTCCATGAGGGCAACCCACGCGAGCATGAGTTCTTTGCGCTGCTTGGGCGCCATACGTGGCCATGGGCCTTCGTCGAACGCGCGGCGGGCGGCTGATACGGCCTGTTCGAGCTCGTCGGCACTGGCGTAGGGCACCTTCGTCACGACCGAACCGTCACGCGGCGTGACGAGGTCGACGAGATTCTCATCGCGCCCGGCCTGCGGCTTGCCGTCGATGATCATGGCGGTCGGCCACTTCAGCGAGTTGGCGTACGTGCCCCATTCGGCAGCAGTCTTGGTCGGAAACACCGGGGGTGTGGTCATGAGAATTCCTTAATCAACGGTGAGTACAACGCGGCCACGAATCTCGCCCCGACGAAGTCGATCGAGTGCTTCCTGCGCCTGGTCAAGAGGCATGGTTTCGACGTGGTGAGCCACGCCCTGGCGACGAACGTAATCGAGCAGTTCGTGCAGTTCCGGGATGCTCCCCCAAATCGAACTCGACACAACCGCCTCCGACGGAATTACGCCTACGCCAAACTCGAGTCGACCGCCAGCGAGACCGACCACGAGCAGGATGCCCTGGCGGTTGATGGCCTTACCCGCAGCCGCCATCGTGGAGTTGGCACCGACGAAGTCGATGACGGCGTCGTACTTGAGGCCCTCGGGGAGCGCGGTGACCGCGTGATGCGCGCCGAGTTCGAGCGCGGCGGCGAGTTTGTCGTCGGCGAGGTCGAGCACGGTGACTTCGGTGTTCGTGAGCTTCGTCAGAAACTGCACGGCAAACTGGCCCAGCCCGCCGGCGCCGATGACGAGGGCGCGAGCGCCATCGTGCTGAAGGTGCGCAAGCGTGCGCTTGACGGCACGAAAC
This sequence comes from Microbacteriaceae bacterium, assembly GCA_049314515.1. Taxonomy (GTDB): domain Bacteria; phylum Actinomycetota; class Actinomycetes; order Actinomycetales; family Microbacteriaceae; genus RFQD01. The sequence continues at coordinate 3,002 of JBMOEY010000072.1, read as the reverse complement.
GCGGTGATCCCTCCACAGGCGAGCGGCGCCGTCTGCACCGGGTCGAGATCACCAATCGGGATGAGGTACTCGCGACTGGGAACGAGCATGTACTGCGCGTATCCACCGTCGTCGACCACACCGGCTTCGTGTGAGTTGGCGCAGATCATCTCGTTACCCGAAGCGCACTGGCGGCAGTCGGGCTTGCGGCAGCCCCAGGGCGCATAAACGAGAACGCGGCCGAGCTCGGCATGCTCGCCGACGACCTCGTGCCCGAGCACGATGGGCGCGGGCCCACCGAAATGCCCGTCGGCGACGTGAATGTCACTGTGACACACGCCACACGCCACCACGCGAATGACCTCTTGGCCAGGGCCCGCGACCGGAATCTCGCGCTCCTGCGCCACGAGTGGCTTGTTCGTTTCGACCAACACCATTGACTTCATGTGCACTCCACGCTGAGATTGTTGCCGGCTAGAAGCGCGGTTAGTTGCCGAGCAACTGACCTGCCGTTACGCTGTAAAAATACTATATATCCGAGGCTCGGATTTGGCACTCAAAGATGAGGAACCATGGCAAAGAACACGCCCGCGACAATGGCCGACGCCGCCAAAATCATCGCTGACAACAACATCCACACCGTGGAGTGCATCTTCACCGACACGTGGGGTCTGCCACGCGGCAAGCGCCTCCCCGTGGAGCAGTTCCTCTCGGGTGCGGGCTTTGCCATCTCGGCTGTCGCGTTCTCGTGGAACTTCCGCAGCGATGTGGAATCGACCCCGTGGTTTGACAACGACATGGGCGCGCCAGACATGAAGGCCGTGCCCGATCTGCAGTCGTTCCGCATTGCGGGGTGGGAAGAGGGCATGGCCACGGTCATGTGCGACATGGTCGACGGCCACACCGGTGAACCCATCACGATGGACGGTCGCGGCATGCTGAAAAAGACGATCGCCGAGTTTCATGAGATGGGCTACCTCATCAACATGGCGACCGAGCTCGAGTTTCACCTGTTCGACGAGAACTGGAACCCAATCAGCGACCAGGCCTACTGCTACTCGATGGACCGCGCCGACGAACTCGAGAACGTGATTGGCGGGATTCGCCACGCACTGTTGCGCACCGGCATCGAGGTCGAGGCAAGCAACGTCGAGTACGGACCATCCCAGATCGAAATCAACGTCAAGTACGACGATGCCCTGACGATGATGGACAAGACGATTCTGTTCCGCCACATCGTGCGTCGGGTTGCGCGACAGAACGGCCTACACGCCACGTTCATGGCCAAACCGTTCAACGGAGGCGCCGGCTCGGGCATGCACGTGCACCAGAGCCTCACTGACCTCAAGGGCAAGAACGTGTTCGCCGCGACCGATAGCGACCACGCCGTGCACTCGGATGTCATGCGCAAGTACCTCGCCGGCGTGCTCAAGCACAACCTCGAGCTGCAGATCATCGCGCAGCCGACGATCAACGACTACAAGCGCATCGTCGACTACTCGTTCTCGCCCACGCAGGTGTGCTGGGGCCTCGACAACCGTATGGTCGGTGTGCGTTGCATTACGCATCAGGGCCCGGGCACTCGCCTTGAAATTCGGTGGGCAGCCGCCGACTCCAACCCCTACCTCGTCGCGCAGGGCTACCTGCAGGCCGGCCTCGACGGGCTGCGAAACGACTACGAGCTGCAGCCCCAGTCGATTGGCGACCCACACGTTGACGAGAGTCTCCCGCGTTTCGAGACGAACATGCGCGACTCGCTCGCCAACTTCTCGAACAGCGCGTGGGCGACGCAGTGCTTCGGCACAGATTTCGTGGAGAACTTCACGGTCATGCAACAGAATGAGATGGCGGCGTTCGCCCAATGGGTCACCGACTGGGAGACCACCCGCTACCGCGACGTGATTTAGTCGTCTTTACCGAATTCGAGGGAATGACCGTGTCGAAAACCATACTGCTTATTACGCACGAAGAGACCGTCGCATCCGACTATGGCTACGTTGCGGAGTATCTGACCGAACTCGGTCACACGGTGGTCCACCACGAGGTGTTGAAGGCAACCCCCGCCTACGACGGGTTCCTCGACGCGAACACCGACTTTCCGTCGCTCGACGGGCTCGATGCCGTCATCATGTTCGGTTCGTTCACACACGCCTACAACCCAGAAACTCGCCCGTGGGTCGAGCGCGAGATTGAGTTCATCCGTTCAGTGCGTGACCGCGGGATTCCCTACCTCGGCATCTGCTTCGGAGCACAGCTGCTCGCTGAGGTGCTGGGTGGTCGCACGGTCAGAAACGACCGCATGGAGGTCGGCATGATTTCGTTCGATACGACGGCCGGATGCCCGACCGCACCTGGCCCGTGGTTCTCGTGGCACAACGACAAGGTTGAGCTTCCCGACGACGTCGAGATTCTCGCGCAGAACGATTATGCGCCGCAGGTGTTCAAGGCTGGCAACTCACTCGGTGTGCAGTTCCACCCTGAGGTCACGAAAGAACTCATGAACGAGTGGCTTCGTGTGGGCGGGGATGAACTCACCGGCACATTCGACGCAGACGAGTTCCGTCGCCAGTGGGACGAAAAGGGTCAGTACGCGCAGGCGCACGGGCGCGAGCTGATCGATTGGTTCTTGACGGTTGAGCCTGTCCAACCGGTAAACGCCTAGACCGTCTCGCGCCGCTTCATCGTGAAGTAACGGATCTCCTGGTACTCCTCGAGACCTTCGGCTCCGCCCTCGCGGCCCGTGCCCGAGGCTTTGACGCCACCGAACGGCGCGGCGATGTTGGAGAGCAGCCCGTTGTTGATGCCGACCATGCCGGTTTCGAGCGCCTCCGCCACGTTGATGGCTCGGTCGAGGTTCTCGGTGAACACGAATGCAGCGAGACCGAACTCGGTGTCATTTGCTCGCTCGATAACCTCGGCCTGGGTCTTGAAGCGCATGATCGACGCAACCGGCCCGAAGATCTCGGTAACGGCGATGTCGGCGTTGGCCGGCACGTTATCGAGCACGGTCGGTTCGAAGTAGC
>JBMOEY010000071.1:0-7633 GCA_049314515.1 Microbacteriaceae bacterium | reverse complement strand
GCGGATTCTGTGTTTTCAATGACATGGCCTGGGCAGCACGCGAATTCGCGGCCGCAGGGTTTCGCCCTCTTTATCTCGATTGGGACATTCACGCGGGGGACGGCACGCAGTCCATGCTGTTCGATACCGAGATTCCGACGTTGAGCATTCACAACGGTGTCGCTTTTCCCTTCGACGGTATGACGCGTGACCTCAGCCTGGCGGGAACTCGTCACACGAGGCACCATGACGCCAACCACGCGTACAACTGGTGCATCGAAGATACGGACGGGGATGATGCGTTTGCCTGGGCGATCGGAGAAGCAGTGTCAGTGATCGATGATTATCGGCCGGATGTCATTTTGGTGGCCGCGGGTGCCGATGGCATGGGCGGAGCGAATGACCTCGGTATGCGCAACACGCACACCTTCGCCGGTTTCCAGCATGCGGCGCTAGCTGTGGCCGAGGCAGCCACGCGGTGGAGCAACGGTCGCGTTCTCATTGGGGGAGCAGGCGGCTACCAACCGCTCACGCACACTCCTCGTGTGTGGGCGAACGTCGTGGAAACCATCTATCTGGAGGTGAATCGGTGAGTGAGGTAGACGGCCCGGATTCGGGCAGCATTTTGCGCGATATTGACCTCATTCGGATTTACCGAATCAACCACAATCTTGCGCCCGAGCATCCGTTTTGGACGAACGAGCGCATCCTCTTCGTAATTCACATGGGAATGGAGTAAAAAATGAACGACAAAGCACCCACCTGGGACGCCTCGCGTGAGGCCCGTGAGGAACTCTGGTCGGAAGTTGTGCCCGGACTCTGGCAGGGCGGCACTGACTGGGATGATGTGGTGTGGAACACCACGCGCGAACCGAGTGCGATAACGTCGGCTGAGTTCGACCTTGTTGCCACGCTGTACGCCGATGCCAACCCGGTCGATTGGTTCGTCGAGGAGATTCGTCTCGGAATTCTCGACGGCGCCATCGACCACGTCGATCTCGATCGCGTCATTCGGTTGGTCCACCGAGTTTACGCAGCCTGGAAGTCAGGTGATCGGGTTTTGGTCCGTTGCCAAGCCGGATGGAACCGATCGGGTTTGGTGACCGCGCTCGTGCTCATTCGCGATGGGATGGAGCCGCACGAGGCGATTGAGCTCATTCGCGAGCGACGGAGCACCTCTGCTCTGTGTAACCGTGAATTTGTCTCCTGGTTGCTCGCCCACGGCACTGAGGCCGTGCGAGAGCTGACGCCCTCAAGCTAGTTCGCCCGCACCTCGATAACGCGGAAACCTTTGTAGTGATCTCCTTTGGTCACCACATGGGTTTCCGCGAACGTCGTTAACATCCAGCTATACAGAGAGTCTGCGCCGAGGTGTTTGGCCACGACAAAATATCCCTCGCCACCGGGTGCGAGGCGCGGCACCCACCTTTCGAGCATCGCGTGCAGTTCGGCCTTTCCCACCCGAATGGGCGGATTGGACCAAATTGTCGTGAACAAGACATCGTCGGGCACGGCGTCGGGGATCGTCGAGCGAACGTTGGTCAAACCGGCCCTCTCGCAGTTGCGACGAGTGAGCTCGAGTGCTCGCTCATTGACATCCACCGCCCAGACGGTGGCATGCGGTGCGTCGAGCGCCATCGCGAGCGTTATCGGACCCCACCCACAACCGAGGTCGAGCACGTTGCCCGCCACATCGGGAAGTTCGGGCACGATGCGTAAGAGTGCCTCGGTCCCGGCATCCACGTGATCGGGCGAGAACACGCTGCCCGCGGTGAATACGGTGAGCGGGCGTCCGGCGAGTTCAATGTCGATTTCTTTCGTGACAAAATCCCCTGCTGGAGTGGGGGAGAAATAGTGCTCAACCGGTTCGCGTGTCACGTTCTACAGACTACCGAGGCGCCCTCGGCCGCTGGCAACGAGATGCGGTCCGGCGCAGACGCGAGGTTGAAATGGGCATTCCTCCATGACGATGACCGCGTCCGTGAGGTGTGCATCGTAGGGCGCAGTATCGCCCGGAGCGACGCCGGCATGGCGTACCGCATCGGCGAGGGCTCGTCCGCGTTCGAGGGCGACTTTTTCATCGCTGAGAAGTGGCTCACCCCACAGCCATTGCACAATTGCCCCATCGGCGTCACCACGGTGAATATCGAGCGTGTAACCACATCCTGGCGTGGCGAGTACGTCGACAACGTGGTGTGAAAGTCCGGCCAACTTGTCACGTTCCTATCTATCCCATGAATGTCCCCAAAGGAACCTAGCGGATAGGTAGTCAATCGTGAGCGTCCGACACTCGACACAGCGAGAGACTGTCGGGCGACGGGAATGGCTAAAGCAGTTCTCGAATTTCTACCTTGAGCGCGTCCGCAATGGAGTAGACGTTCGCCAGAGTGGGCGAATAGCGGGAATTCTCAATGCGGTTAATCGTCTTGCGATCAACACCAGCTTCGCGGGCAAGCTGCTCTTGAGTCAGGCCGCGCGATTTGCGAAATTCGCGAATTCGCGAGCCGAACTCTTCGAGACGTTCGCCGTGTGCCGCACTGCGAGATAAAGCCATGAGGGTTGTCCTTGTAGTTGTGGTGCGCGCCGCTGCTTCGAAAAAGCAACGCCAACTCGGTCAGGTTCCCCGCAAACCATTCCTCATAGGGTACGTCGAATGACCGTGAAAAACATTCTGTTTTCTACTTTTTCGCGAAAAAGGGGGTTAAAGAACCTCAACTGGGTCATGATTCACAGCCCGCGTCCAGCGGGCGGAAAACTGCCGAGACGCCGAAAGTTAGTTGTCGACGCCGACGTGCAGGTTCCATCCTCCGTCAGAACCGACGACGAGCACGAGCGGACCGGCCGGGAAGTCAACCTGCCCCGTCCAGAGTCCCGTCTGTGTTGTCACAACGTTGGCGACGGGCTTGCTTCCTGAGTACGTGGTCAACGTGAACGCACCGGAGGTCAGCGACTGAACCGTCATAGGCCCGGCCTCGCCGCCATAAAGAAGCACGTCATCTGAGTTGCCCGTACCAATGACCATCGACGCACTGGCAATCGGTGCGAACTCAATGCTCCAGTTTCCACTCGAGGTAATGAGGATGGTCGTCGGCGTTGATCCGAGCTGAGAGGTCAACCCGTAGGCGACTGTGCCCTGGTAGTCACCCATGGCATCGATGAGCGTGCTCATCGATTTACCGAACTGGTTGTAGACCTCTACCTGGAATTCCTGGTCGTCGGCACCGTTGTTGGTCACCGTGAGCAGCGCGCCCTTCACACCAACGGGAACGGCGACGTGAGAGTCACCCGTTCCGGCAGCCGTGAGCGGAGCAAACGTGCCGTACAACGATGTCGCCCACGCAATCGTCGGGTTCGTTGTGGGGCTCGGGCTGGGGCTCGGGCTAGAAGATCCCGAAGGCTTCGTCGTCGGGCTCGGAGTCACGGTCGGCGTCGGAGACGGCGTCGGGGTGACAGTTGGCGTGGCTGTCGACGTGCGTGTCGGGCTCTGAGTGGGCGAGACCGTCGGCTTGGAGTCAGTAGGAGACGGCGCCGGAGCGTTGTTGTTTGCTATGACAACGACGATCACAACAGCAACAACGGCAATCGCCGCGATGATTGCGGTGACAATCCACGCTACGCGAGCGCTTCGCGAGCCTCGGTTCGTTGAGTAATTCGACATCTCATCTCCAAGCGGGTGTGGAAAAAACTTTCAGTTGATTCTATGCGGAATAGAAAGCCTCGTCGCACGTTACCCTTAGCGCAATGACGAGTGAGAACGAGCCCAGCGCCATCGACAGAATTCTGGCGCGAGCAAAGAGTGCCGACACCTCGGCCACGCTTTCTGTTTTCACGGAGGGAAAACGCGCCCAGGCCCTCGATGTTCCCGTCGAGTCGGCTCGAGCCGCTACTCCGGATGGATTTGACGGACTGCAACAGGACCTTGCCGACCGCGCGTCACTTCGCCGAGTTGCCGGTCTTTCGACGGAACTCGAAGATGTCACCGAGGTGGAGTACCGCCAACTGCGACTGGAGAAGGTTGTTCTGATTGGTGTCTATCCGCAGGGCTCACAGGAAGATGCCGAAAACTCGCTTCGCGAATTGGCGGCTCTCTGCGAAACCGCGGGCGCCGCGGTGCTTGATGGCGTTCTCCAGCGTCGGCCCAATCCAGATCCCGCTACCTATTTGGGTCGCGGAAAAGTTGAGGATTTACGGGACATCGTCAAAGCAGTGGGGGCCGACACGGTCGTTGCCGACACCGAACTCGCACCGAGTCAACGTCGCGCGCTCGAAGACATCGTGAAAGTCAAGGTCATTGACCGAACCGCCGTGATACTCGACATTTTCAGCCAACACGCCAAGAGTCGTGAGGGTAAGGCGCAGGTTGAACTCGCCCAACTCGAATATCTGCTTCCTCGTTTGCGCGGGTGGGGTGAGTCGATGTCGCGTCAGGCGGGTGGACAGGTTTCCGGTGGTGCCGGCATGGGTTCGCGCGGACCCGGTGAAACCAAAATCGAGCTCGATCGCCGACGCATCAACACGCGCATGGCCCGCCTGCGCAAGCAGATCGCGGGTATGAAACCGGCGCGTGATACTAAGCGCGCGAATCGACAGCGCAACCAGGTGCCCTCTGTGGCAATCGCGGGATACACCAACGCGGGCAAGTCTTCTCTACTCAATCGCATTACGCGTGCCGGTGTGCTCGTCGAAAACGCCTTGTTCGCAACGCTCGACGCGACGGTGCGAAAATCGATGACCGCGGATGGACGAGCGTTCACGTTGGTCGATACGGTCGGTTTCGTGCGCAACTTGCCGCACCAGTTAGTTGAAGCGTTTCGGTCCACACTCGAGGAAGTGCAGGATGCCGACCTCATCGTTCACGTCGTCGACGCGAGCCACCCCGACCCCGCTCAGCAAATCAAGACTGTGCGCGATGTCATTGGTGAAGCGGGCGCCCGAGATCTTCCGGAACTCATCGCCTTCAATAAGTGCGACCTCATTGACGACGACACACGTCTCGTTCTGCGTGGACTAGCTGCCGACGCGGTGTTCGTCTCGGCCCGCACTGGTGAAGGCATGGATGAATTACTCGACGAAATCGCCCGGCGCCTTCCTAAGCCAGACGTTGCCGTTGATTTGCTCATTCCCTATGACCGCGGCGATGTGGTGTTTGGGCTGCACAATCGCGCGGTGATTCTCTCGACGTCGTACGACGAAGGGGGAACGCGAATTCGCGCCCTCGTGCGCGAGGCCGACCTTCCCGCCCTTGCGGTATTCTCGACGCGTTCCTAACGAAGGCTGTACTCATGCGCGCCACCTCGATATCGCTCACCGGTCAAGAATCGGCTCTGCTTTCGAGAGCGCTTATGCCGGCGTCGCACAATCGCGACGACAAGTAGATCTCGCGCGATGGCATCCGGTCAACCACGTCAAGGGGTCGAGCCCACGCGTTTCCCCTTTTCCTTCGAGGTGTACCCACCTCGCAACGCCGACCTTGTCGAGAGTGTGCACGAGACGGTGCACCAACTCGCGGCTGCGAAACCTGAGTTCATTGCGGTGACCTATGGCGCGGGGGGTTCGTCGCGCGACCGAAGTCTCGAATTGGTGCGCTACATCGCGGAGAACACAAGCGTGCCCCCGATGGCTCACCTCACGTGTGTCGGGTCGAGTGCGGCGGAGGCGAACCGCCTGGTGCGCGAATTTCTCGACGCGGGTATCCGTCAATTTCTGGCCATTCGAGGGGATACCCCCGAGGGCGCTCTCGATGGCGAGGATTACCTCGGTGACCTTCGCTCGGCAACCGAATTGGTCCAACTCATTCATCGCGTTCAACTCGAGCGTGAGCCGTACACCGAGGTCGACGAACCGCAGTGGGGAGGCGCGGCCGTGCGGCTGAGTCAGCGACGCGAACCCGTTCGCATTGGTGTGGCGGCGTTTCCGAATGGGCACCCGCAGTCGCGCAATCGTGCGCAAGATATCGATGTGCTCCTGGCCAAGCAGGCGCAGGGGGCAAATCTCGCCATCACGCAGCTCTTCTTTAACGCAGACGACTATGTCAGTTTCGTGACGGATGCGCGTGCCGCAGGCGTGGAGTTTCCCATTACCCCGGGCATCATGCCCGTGACGAGTCTGGCTCGACTCCAGCGCATCGTTGAGCTGACTGATGAACCGATGCCCGTCACGTTGGCCGAGCAACTGGAGGCGGCCGCTGATCACGAGCGCAATGCTCGAGACTCGGGCAGAGAACCTGAGGTGACCCAGTATGCGGTGGGCGTTACGCATGCCATCGCTCTCGGTCGGGCAGTGCTCGATGGCGGAGCTCCTGGCATTCACCTCTACGCGTTCAATCAACACCGCCCGGTTCTCGACGTTCTTCGCGGTCTAGGGGCGTACAACGAATAAGTGCCCCGAGACTGTGTTCAGTCCCGGGGCACTTGCTATATGAAGGGGTATGTCAGCTGAAGAGGACTGACACGACGAGGCTACGTCGACTGCGTTCTCGTTGCTACCCTCCGCGGCATAAAAATGCCGACTTCGAAGAAAACTCTCAGAAAACCCTTCGGGATTCGGCTCGATGCGCTAGCGAACCGACCTCAGGACCGCGACGACTTTGCCTTGGATCTCGGCGTGATCGCCCAAGATGGGTTCGTATGCCGAGTTACGGGGGAGCAGCCAGGTGTGACCATCCCGCTGCTTAAAGACTTTGACGGTTGCTTCACCGTCGAGCATCGCTGACACAATGTCGCCGTTCTCGGCCGTCTTCTGCGCCCGCACGACGACAAAGTCACCGTCACAGATCGCGGCCTCAATCATCGAGTCACCGTGAACTTCGAGCATGAATAGGTCGCCCTTTCCGACGAGTTGTTCCGGGAGTGCCATGGTGTCTTCGATGTTTTGCTCGGCCGTAATCGGAACGCCGGCGGCAATGCGTCCGACGAGGGGGACCATCGTGACCTCGGCACCGAAGTCGATGCGCGAGACGGGGGCACTCGAGGGGGTGCTTGCCGATTCGGATCCGTCCGGGTTCAACACAACTTCGAGCGACCGCGACAGTTTGGCGTCGCGTCGGATGTATCCGAAGATTTCGAGCTGCTTGAACTGATGCGACACGCTGCTCAGCGACGAGAGCCCGACGGCTGTGCCGATTTCTTGCATCGTGGGTGGGTAACCGTTTGTGTCGATAAACGAAATGATCGCTTCCAGCATTTCGCGCTGTTTTGACGACAAAGCAGGGTGACTTCGACCGTTGTCGGTCGTTACTGATTCACTCGAGGACATGTCGAAAGAGTATTCGAAAAACAACGCCACATCAAACACATATTCGACTGTGTCGCAAAATATTCGCGAATTTCGTCGAATCAGACTTGACAACAGTTCTGTTTCGAATATATCTTCGAAACAAATCTTCGTGTCGGGTACTCCCGGCCGAGTGCCCGACACGAGATTCACCAGTCGGTCCTCCAGCCATTCACTGTCGGAGGGTCGCACAAGAGTTAGCCGCAACACTGCCCACCGCTACACAGCCCACCGCGACACCGAGGAGTTCACCCCCATGAGCGCAGTTGCTTACCCGTCGTTTCGCCCCCAGCCCACTCGGTTGGTCTTGACGCGTCGAGGCCGCCGTGTCATCGCCTTCCTCGTTGCGCTGCCTCTCGTGATTGCCGTGTTGTTTGCCGCC
>JBMOEY010000070.1:0-7657 GCA_049314515.1 Microbacteriaceae bacterium | reverse complement strand
GAAGACCACATTAGAAATGCCTGTAAGCGTCTGAAGGATAAGAAGGGTTAGTAACAGACTCGTGATGGCCAGAATGATCTGGAGCACGACTTGAATGATCTCCACGAGATACCTTTCGACGATTTAAACCTTAGTAAGTCTAGACGTTGAGTCAGTGCAGAACGTGCAGCTAGATAACGTGCTTGTAGAAGCGCACGATGGACGCGAATTCCTCAACATCCAGACTCGCACCTCCCACAAGGGCGCCATCAATATTCGGTTGTCGCATGAACGAAGCGATGTTTATCGCCTTCACGGATCCGCCATAAAGAATTCGTGTGCGATCGGCGAACTCACCACCAAACATCTCGCTCAAGGTCGCTCGCAAAGCAGCGCAGACTTGCTCCGCTTGTTCTTCGGTGGCGGCTTTTCCGGAACCGATTGCCCACACGGGTTCGTACGCGACGACAATCTCCGCGTCAGCAGAAATACCTGCCAAGCTCGCTTTCAATTGAGCGATAGGAACTGCACTGGCGCCAAACTCTTCGAGGTCTTCGGCTGTTTCTCCCACGCAAAGAATGGGAACAAGTCCGTGACCCAACGCAGCCGACACCTTGGTGCCGATGAGCTCGTTCGATTCACTGTGATATTGACGACGCTCACTGTGACCAATTAAGACATAGGAGCACGCAAGAGAAGCTAGGAATGCGCCACTTATTTCACCGGTAAAAGCCCCTGATTCGTGCGCTGAGACATCTTGCGCTCCATACGCAATCGAGAATTTCTCTGCATCGACGAGCGTCTGCACGCTTCGAAGATCTGTGAACGGCGGAAAGACAGCAACTGACGAAGCAGCCATGTCGTGCTTCGCTTCGTCAAGTGTCCACGCGAGTTTCTGAACGAAAGCTATCGCCTGAAGGTGGTCGAGATTCATCTTCCAGTTTCCGGCGATTAGCGGAACTCGAGCGGTTACCATCCCAGCACCTCCAGACCAGGGAGGGACTTTCCCTCGAGGAATTCAAGACTTGCTCCACCGCCCGTGGAGATGTGCCCAAATTGTTCGTCTCGGAAACCGAGAGCGCGGACCGCGGCGGCAGAATCTCCACCACCGACAACGCTCAAGCCACGAACCTTCGTGAGCGCCTCGGCAATCGCCCGAGTCCCGTGTGAGAATGCAGGGAACTCAAAAACGCCGGCCGGTCCGTTCCAGAAGACCGTTTCGCTCGATTCGATGATTGCGGCAAAGTTGCCAGCGGATTCCGGACCAATGTCCAAGCCCATTCCTGACGCCCCAAACGGGGTTTCTTCCATCGAGGCCGCCAATGTCGCGGTATGGTCAGCGTCGGCCGCGAACGAGGCTGCCACAACGATGTCAGTCGGGAGAACCAACTCCACCCCTCGCGATTCAGCTTCGTCAATATAGCGAAGCACGGTGTCGAACTGGTCTGGCTCGAGCAAACTCGAACCGACACGGTGTCCAAGAGCCGCAAGGAAGGTAAAGACCATGCCGCCGCCAATGAGAATTCGATCAACACGGGGCAACAGGTGATCGATGACGCCAAGTTTGTCCGACACCTTAGATCCGCCAAGTACTACCGTGTACGGGCGCTCGGGAGTCTCGGTGAGCTTGTACAAGACCTCAAGTTCGGCCGCAATCAGCAGGCCGGCCGCGCTGGGGACTAACTTGGCCAGTTCGTACACGCTTGCCTGCTTGCGATGCACAACTCCGAACCCGTCGGAGACAAAAGCGTCAGCAAACTCAGCAAGTTGCGCGGCAAAGTCTTCACGAACCGTGTCAACCTTTGATGTTTCGGCCGCGTTGAAGCGCACGTTTTCCAGGACCAGAAGCTCGCCATTCCCCAGTCGAGACACGGCAGCCGAGGCTGAATCTCCCACTGTCTCATCGACAAACTCAACCGGAGCATCAAGAAGTTGCCCAAGGCGCGCGGCGACCGGCGCCAAACTGTAGGCAGGGTCAGGTGCACCGTCCGGGCGCCCGAGGTGGCTCAACACAATCACCTTCGCATTCGCAGCGAGGAGATGTCGGAGCGTTGGAATCGATGCACGAATTCGGCCGTCGTCACTGATAACGCCCCCCGTGAGCGGAACATTGAGATCGCAACGAACGACGACCCGCGCACCAGCGAGGTCCCCAAGGGACGTGAGAGTTCTTAGCGCCACGGGTTAGAGCTTGGACGCAACGAACTCGGTCAGATCAACGAGACGGTTGGAGTAGCCCCACTCATTGTCGTACCAGCTCGACAGCTTGACCTGGTCACCAAGAACGCGCAGAAGACCGGCGTCAAAAATCGAAGAGTGCGGGTCGGTGACGATGTCACTCGACACAATCTCGTCCTCGGTGTACTTGAGAATCCCCTTCATCGGACCCTCGGCCGCAGCCTTGTAAGCCGCCAGAATCTCTTCTTTGCTGGCCTTCTTCTTCGCCACGACGGTGAGGTCAACAATGGAGCCTGTCGGCACCGGAACGCGCAGAGCAAAACCGTCGAGCTTGCCCTGAAGCTCGGGAAGCACGAGACCGATCGCTTTTGCGGCGCCTGTCGACGAGGGCACAATGTTGAGCGCAGCTGCACGAGCGCGACGGAGATCGCTGTGTGGGCCATCCTGCAGGTTCTGGTCTGCGGTGTACGCGTGCACGGTCGTCATCAGCCCGGATTCAATGCCGAAATTGTCGTTGAAAACTTTGGCAAGTGGCGCGAGGCAGTTTGTTGTGCAGGAAGCGTTCGAAATGATGTTGTCCGTAGCCGGGTTGTAGAGGTGCTCGTTGACACCCATGACAAAAGTGGCATCTTCACCCGTCGCCGGGGCCGAAATCAATACCTTTTTGGCACCCGCTTCGAGATGCTTGATGGCGTCTTTCGCGTCGGTAAAGCGACCCGTTGATTCGATGACGATGTCAACGCCCAGGTCACCCCAACCGAGGTTGGCTGGGTCGCGCTCTTCAAGCACCTTGATCTTTTTGCCATTGACGGTGATGCTGTCGCCCGAGTGGCCAACCTCGGCATCGAGACGCCCGGTGACCGAGTCATACTTCAGCAAGTGGGCGAGTCCCTTGTTGTCACTGAGGTCATTGACCGCAACAATTTCAATGTCAGCCCCCTGCGCCAGCGCAGCGCGGAAGTAATTTCGTCCAATTCGGCCAAAGCCGTTGATGCCAACCTTAACGGTCACAGTCTTCTCCAGAAGTTCGAGTATTTTCAGTGGGAGGGAAGCGCAGTAGGCGCGTCGCAACTGGGGCGACGATGTCTCATCACCCGTCGAGTTACCGAATTCAGACTAGCAGGACGCCAGCCGCACCGTTTCGGGCAGCCTCGAAGCGTCGGGCCACGTCGTCCCAGTTGACGATGTTCCAGAATGCCGTGACGTAGTCGCCCTTGACGTTCTTGTAATCAAGATAAAAAGCGTGTTCCCACATATCGAGCATCAAGATTGGCGTGGTTGCTGCGGCAATGTTTCCTTGCTGATCAAAGAGCTGCTCAATAATCAACTGGCTGCCGATTGAATCCCACGCCAAGAATGCCCAACCGGATCCCTGGAGACCCAATGCCGTTGCATTGAAGTGCGCTCGAAATTTGTCAAAAGACCCAAAGTACTCGTCAATCGCCGAAGCCAATTCACCGGAAGGACGCTCTTGGGAATTTGGCGTCAAGTTCTTCCAAAAAATGCTGTGGTTTGTGTGGCCGCCGAGATGAAAAGCCAAATCCTTCTGCAAACGGTTGATGTTGGCAAAATCATTTGCCTCGCGTGCCTCGGCGAGCTTGTCCAAAGCGGCATTTGCACCGGCAACGTAGGCTGCGTGATGCTTGCTGTGGTGCAGCTCCATGATTTGGGCGCTGATGTGCGGCGCAAGCGCGGCGTAGTCGTATGTCAATTCGGGAAGACTGTAAACGGCCATGATGTTGCTCTCCTAGTGTGTGGTGTGGCACTAACCGATGGTTACAAGTTTACGAGGGTTAATCGTCGAGTTCGTCGGGCAAGTTGGCCGACGTGTTGTCGATCCCCAGGTCGGCCGCGCGTTTATCGGCCATGGCTAAAAGCCGACGAATACGTCCAGCAACGGCATCTTTCGTCATGGGCGGATTCGCGTGATGTCCCAATTCATCGAGGCTTGCATCTCGAAAATCAATCCGCAATTTGCCCGCGTAAGCCAAGTGCTCTGGTACGTCATCTCCGAGAATGTCCATCGCACGCTCCACGCGTGCGCACGCGGCAACTGCGGCCTGTGCGCTCCGCCGGAGGTTTGCGTCATCGAAGTTGACCAGTCGGTTGGCGTTTGCGCGAACCTCTCGGCGCTGACGGAGCTCGTTCCATTCGGCAACTGCTGCGGTCGCACCCATCTGTGTCAGCAGGCTCGAAATTGAATCATCTTCACGCACGACAACACGATGCGCTCCTCGAACTTCTCGCGCCTTGGCATTGACACCGAGGCGAGACGCTGCACCGACGAGGGCCATTGCGACTTCGTTTGTGGGGCACGAAACTTCAAGGGCAGCCGAACGTCCAGGATCCGTTACGGCTCCCGCTGCAAGAAAGGCCCCCCGCCAGACTGCGGCGAGGTCATCCAAGTTTGCCGTCGTAATTTTGTTGGGCAAGCCCCGAATCGGTCGCCTACGTGAGTCGAGAAGTCCGGTCTGACGCGCGAGAGTTTCGCCGCCATCAAGAACTCGCACGAGGTAGATCGGCGCGGTTCGTGTGCTCGACGACGGACTAATTCGCCCCTCACTCTTGAGTCCATAAATCTCAGCGATATCCCGACGTATGCGAGCTGCGATGTCTTGATCTTCAAGCTCGACTTCGACGGCGATTCGCCCTGCAATATTGTGCAAGCCGCCCGCGAGTCGGAGCATGGTCGCCAACTCTGCCGATCGAGTCGACACCCGTGCAGAAGTCACGCGCAACAGTTCTGCAGTGACCGTGTTGGTCAAACTCACGCGCGTACCTCCCTACTCACTCAAAGAACACTATCCGCATTACTCGCGTCCCAAGTCGCGATGGCGAACGTTGACCGTTACGTTGGGCAAGTCAGAGAGAGCGCGCGCAAGCTGTTCGACTATCGCAACCGAGCGATGCTTGCCACCTGTGCAACCGACTGCGATGAGTGCACGACGCTTGTTTTCGCGCAGGTAACCGGAGAGAACCGGTTCGAGCGCACGAGCGTACGCGTCGATGAACTCCCGAGAGCCTTCAGCATTGAGGACATAGGCAGCGACTTCCTCGTCTTTGCCCGTTAAGGATTGCAGGTCGGCCTCCCAAAACGGATTGGGTAAAAAGCGTGCATCTGCAATCATGTCGGCATCCGTCGGCGTACCGTACTTGAAACCAAAGGATTGCAATGTCACCCGGATTCCCGCTGTCGATGCTTCAGCAAATAGCTCGTGAACTGCGGTCGAGAGTTGGTGCACATTGAATTCACTCGTGTCGAGCACGATGTCGCTGTTTTCACGCATCTCATTCATTCGAGCCCGCTCGGCCTCGATACCGTCAAGAATCGTGCCATCGCCTTGAAGCGGATGGGGACGACGAACAGATTCAAAACGCCGCACGAGTGTTCCGTCTGTCGCATCAAGAAACAAGATACGCAGGTCGACTCCTGCACGAACTGACTGCAGGATTTCCTGGAGATCGGCAAAGAACGAAGAGCCACGAACATCGACGACTGCCGCGATTTTGGGAATGCGTCCCTCCGACACGCTGGAGAGGTCGATTAACGGTCGAAGCATCTGTGGCGGCAAGTTGTCCACGACGTACCAGCCCATGTCTTCGAGGGCATTTCCCACCGTCGAGCGGCCCGCTCCCGACATTCCCGTCACGATGAGCAGACGTTGTTGCTCGGTGGTCTTATGGTTCATCGCGGGAAACTCCTTGAGAACAATGCTAGTCAGTCGTTAGGACAGCAGGGGCCGAACGCAGTGCGATCATGATGGTTCCCGCGAGAGCAGCATTGATTCCCGGGACTTGTGAAATATCGTCAATGCTGGCCTTGCGTAACTCAGAAACTGAACCGAAGTGCGAGAGGAGTGCCGCAACGCGGTGAGGGCCGACTCCCGCGATAGCCGAGAGTTCGGAACGAATGTCCTTCTTACGCTTGTTGCGTTGAAATGTAATCGCAAATCGATGCGCTTCGTCGCGCACCCGCTGCAGAAGGAAAAGAGCGTTCGAATTTCTCGGAAGGATTACCGGGAATGCCTCGCCCGGTAACCAGACTTCCTCTAGGCGTTTGGCGAGTCCACAAATGGGAATGTCCGCATGCCCTGTTTCCCGCAGGACGCGCGCCGCAGCCTCTACTTGTGGCCGACCACCGTCGACGATGAGCAATCCGGGAGGGTAGGCAAACCCGCTCTTGTCTTCACGTGCTTCAGCGTCCAATCGAGCGATGCGCCGACGAACGACTTGCGCAATCGAGTCAGTGTCGTCTCTCGTCTCGACAATATTGAACTTTCGATAGTGAGCCTTCTTCGCGAGCCCATCCTCAAAAACCACCATCGAGCCAACAACCCCAGTTCCACCCAAGTGCGATATGTCGAAGCACTCAATCCGCAACGGGGCATCAAGGAGCCCCAAAGCCTCCTGCAAGTCAGATAAGGCCGTCGTGCGGGTGACATAGTCTGACGATCGCTTCGTGCGATGCAGAGCCAACGCGTGAACGGCGTTTTCCGTGACCGTGGAGGCAAGTGAGGCCATTGTCCCGCGCTGAGCGATCCGAACCTTCACCCTGGCAGACCGTTCGTCTCCAAGTTGCGCACGGCGCAAGTCTGTCAGCCAATCAGCCAAGGCAGTTGCATCCTCAGACAGATTGGGAACGATGACGTCACTGGGTACCTCTTCGCCCTCCTCGTAGGCGGCGCGCAGCATTGAATCGCAAAAGTCTTCATCATTCGCATCAAGCTCAGTGTCGACGGTCCACGCGCGAACCCCTCGAACTCGTCCGCCGCGCACCCGAAAGACGTGAACGGCCGCTGTTAACTCATCACGCGCAACTCCGAATACATCAGCATCAATCGCCTCATCGAGCACGACCGAGCTTTTGGCAGCAACGCTGTTGAGTGCCTCGATGGCATCCCGAATCTTTGCCGCACGCTCGTACTCTTGGTGTTCACTGGCATGGTTCATGTCTGCGCGAAGCTTTTCGAGATAACCGTCGTTGCGGCCGGCCATAAACGAACCGAGTTGAACCGCGAGCTTCCGGTGGTCTTCCGGAGCAACGCGTCCCGCACAGGGCGCGGAACATCGTCCGATGTCCCCTAAGAGACAGGGTCGACCAGATGCAGCAGCTTTTCGATAGATTCCATCGCTGCAAGAACGCACGGGGAACACGCGCAGAACTTGTTCGAGAGTTTCGCGGATTGCCCACGATTTTGTGTACGGGCCAAAGTACTTTGCACCGGGTATGCCCCGACGGCGGGTGATGAAGACGCGTGGCACATTTTCAGCCATCGTGATGGCCAGATACGGGTAGGACTTGTCGTCCCGAAATTGAATATTAAAGGGTGGATCAAACTCTTTGATCCACGTGAACTCAAGCTGCAACGCCTCGAATTCCGTGCCGACGACGGTCCATTTAACGTCCGCCGCGGATGTCACCATGCGTCGAGTTCGTTCATGCAACGTGTGCAACGGAGCGAAGTAGCTCGACAATCGCGCCCGGAGGTTCTTCGCTTTG
>JBMOEY010000069.1:0-7663 GCA_049314515.1 Microbacteriaceae bacterium | reverse complement strand
CGCTTGACAAGTGCTTCCAGGGTGCCCTGCAATCCTGAATAGTCATCTCGGGGCATGTCCGAAATGCGAACGTGGCCCAACTCGCCTGCGTACCCTGCGGATCCGCGCAGAAGGTTACCGCCGAGTACCACTCCGCCGCCGATCCCGCCGGCACCGCCGAACATGTAGACGATTTCACTAAATCCGCGACCCGCACCGAAATCGAGTTCAGCGATGGACCCCAGGCTGGCATCGTTGTCGATAGCCACCGGAAGCCCGGTTGCTTGGTTGAGCATGCTGGCGAACGGCACTTCAACCCAATTGAGATGTGGGGCGAGACGCACGACTCCATCACCCACTCGCACCTGACCGGGCACAGCGACTCCAATGCCGGCAATCCGAACATCTCGGGGTAATTCTCGTCGGATTGTGGCGATGACCTCAGCAGTAATCTTGACGGCTTCACCAGGCTCAGGCACCGTTTCGAGATTCACGCGCTCTTTGCGCACGACGTTGCCCGACAGACTGACCAAGCCCACGGTCGTCGCGTCGGTTTCGGGATTCACGGCAAAAACCACAACGTCCTCAGAGAGTGCCACCATGCGTGAAGGCCGACCTACTCCCGTTCGGTCAGAGGTGTCGGATTCGGTGATGAGCCCAAGTTCTTCGAGCTCCGTTACCAAGTCTGAAATTGTCGAACGATTGAGTTCGGTTCGTTGTGCAAGCGCGGATCGTGACATGGTCCCGTATTTGCGCAGAAGCCGAAGGACAGCCGACAGATTGTGCTGACGGATAACGTCACGGTTACTGCCGAG
Source organism: Microbacteriaceae bacterium (assembly GCA_049314515.1). Classification (GTDB taxonomy): domain Bacteria; phylum Actinomycetota; class Actinomycetes; order Actinomycetales; family Microbacteriaceae; genus RFQD01. The sequence goes on along the minus strand of JBMOEY010000069.1, from coordinate 6,869 downwards.
TGTCGATGGGGGTGACAGGGGTTCACGAGACGCCGGACTCACGTCACTCACCTCCGGTCGCAATGTGGCAAATAAACCTTATGGGTGCAGTCTAATTTCGATATTGTTCTCTCATCCAACAAATTAGGGAATTGAGCGGGCACGATCCCGCCCTCTTTGACTTTTTTGCGATTCACCTCGACAAACAAGGATTGACTCATGACCTCACTCACCCCTTCGCGTGACGACAAATTTTCATTCGGACTATGGACCATCGGCTGGACGGCCGCCGACCCATTTGGCTCGGCAACACGCGCCCCACTAGACGTTGTCGAGGCCGTGGAAAAGCTCAACGAAATCGGCGCGTACGGCATGACATTCCATGACGATGACCTCTTCGCCTTTGGAAGCACCGACGCTGAACGCCAGAAGCAGATCGATCGCCTCAAGCAGGCACTTGCCGACACGGGTGTCATCGTGCCCATGATGACGACCAATCTGTTTAGCCACCCCGTCTTTAAGGACGGTGCGTTCACGAGTAACGATCGCGGTGTTCGTCGCTTTGCATTGCGCAAGACGCTGCGCAACCTCGACCTTGCGGCCGAAATGGGCGCCAAGACCTTCGTTATGTGGGGTGGGCGTGAGGGCGCTGAGTATGACGCTGCCAAAGACGTGCGCGGAGCCCTCGAGCGATACCGTGAGGGCGTCAACCTGCTCTGCCAGTACGTGACCGACAAGGGTTATGACATTCGCTTCGCCATCGAACCCAAGCCGAACGAGCCCCGCGGGGACATCCTGCTTCCGACGGTTGGTCACGCCATGGCCTTCATTGCGACCCTCGAACATCCCGAAATGGTGGGCCTCAACCCGGAGACCGGGCACGAGCAGATGGCCGGACTTAACTTCACGGCCGGAATCGCCCAAGCTCTCGAGCACGGAAAGCTCTTCCACATTGACCTCAACGGTCAGCGCGGAATCAAGTATGACCAAGACCTCGTTTTCGGCCACGGAGATCTGGCGAACGCGTTCTCGCTCGTCGACCTCATCGAATTCGGTGGCCCGAAGGGTGGTCGCGCTTATGACGGCCCTCGTCACTTCGACTACAAGCCCAGCCGTACCGAGGACTACGAGGGAGTCTGGGAGTCGGCTCGTGCGAACATCCGCATGTATCTGCTGCTCAAGCAGCGTGCCGCCGCGTTCCGGGCAGACCCCGAGGTGCAGGCGGCGCTCAAGGCAGCTCGCGTGGCAGAAATCAACGAAACCACGTTGTCGAAGGGTGAGACCTACCAAGACCTTCTCGGCGACAAGTCGGCTTACGAGAATTTTGACGCAGACTCGTATTTCAACGGCCGTGGCTTTGGTTTCGTTCGCCTCAACCAGCTCGCCACCGAGCACTTGATGGGTGCGCGCTAACGCATGACGCTCGTGGCGGGGGTCGATTCGTCGACCCAAAGTTGCAAGGTCGTGATTCGTGATCTCGAGACCGGGGCCGTGATTCGTCAGGGCAGCGCCAAGCACGCCGAGGGAACCGAAGTCGAGCCTCGTCACTGGTGGACGGCGTTGAACGCAGTGTTGGTGGCCGCGGGTGGCCTAGACGACGTGGATGCGATTTCCATCGGTGGTCAACAACACGGCATGGTCGTGCTCGATGAACGCGGAAACGTCATCCGTCCGGCTCTGCTGTGGAACGACACTCGAAGTGCCGCGGCCGCCGATGAAATCACGGCTCACTTTGGAGCAGAGCAGATTGCGCGAATGACCGGATCTGTTCCTGTCGCATCGTTCACCTCAACCAAATTGCGGTGGCTCCGGGGGGCAGAGCCAGACAATGCGCAACGTGTGGCCGCGGTCGCGCTGCCGCATGACTGGCTGACATGGCGCCTTGCTGGATTCGGTCCTGCGGGGGAATCCGAGCTCGGTCCTGACCTTTCGGCTCTGGCGACCGACCGTTCCGATGCGAGCGGCACCGGTTACTTCGATCCGACGACGAACGAGTACTTACCGCAGGTGTTGGAGTTTGCCCTCGGGCACGTGCCCATGGTTCCTCGTATTGTCATGCCCGGCGAAACTGCCTTCACGACCCCGAGCGGTATGCGAATTGCGTGTGGTGCCGGGGACAACGCTGCGGCGGCGCTGGGCGTGGGGGCAACGCAAGGTGACGTTGTCGTCTCCCTCGGAACGAGCGGGACAGTTTTCGCAGTCTCGGCATCGCAGACAACCGATGCCACGGGAATCATTGCCGGATTTGCCAGCGCATCTGGTGATGCTCTCCCCTTGGTGTGCACTCTCAATGCGGCCCGAGTTCTCGACTCCATGGCAACTCTTTTCGGTGTGTCGCACGACGAGCTGGGGAAACTCGCCCTTGATGCACCGCCAGGTGCCGAGGGCGTGGTGCTCGTGCCCTACTTCGAGGGCGAACGTACGCCGAATCTGCCCAACGAAACGGCGCAGATCTCTGGCTTGACCTTGGCGAACAACACGAGAGTCAACGTCGCTCGTGCGGCCATCGAAGGGATGCTCTGCGGTTTGAATGCGGGACTTGACGCACTTCGTGCGGCTGGTGTCGTGTGCGAGCGAATCTTTCTCGTTGGCGGTGCGGGCAAAAACCCCGCGGTGCAGGTCATTGCTGGTGAGATTTTTGGTGTTCCCGTGATCGTGCCAGCCCCGGGTGAGTATGTTGCGAATGGAGCCGCGGCGCAGGCTGCGCAGCTCCTCACGGGTCACCGTCCGAACTGGGATCTGGAAATCATCACCACCGTCGACGTGGAACAACAACCACAGATTTCGCGTCAATATGATGACGCGGCCAAACGGATTCTCGCCTCGGCGCGATGATACCCTGCCGCGGCATGGCATATTTTCCTGTTCATCGAGGCTTAATTATGTGGTTCAGCCAACAAATAGGGCAACTTCACAGGTAACGTTACGGTTTCGTGACCAAAAGATGTCGCGACAATTTGTTGGATAGGGCAACATATACGAGGGCCTCTACATAGAGGTCTGTGCGCGCACTCTTGTGCGCATCCAAGTGACACAACTACGAAGGAGAGAGAATTGAAGAAGTCTTCATTGATCTCAATCGGTGCAGTCGTAGCGGCTTCGGCCATGCTTCTCACCGGATGTGCAGCATCCGGCGGCGGAGCTTCGGCTAGCCGCGCTTGCGTTATCCTGCCCGACACCGAGTCGTCGCCTCGTTGGGAATCCAACGACCGCCCCGCACTCGAGAAGGCACTCACGGACGCCGGCTACGAAGCTGACATCCAGAACGCTGGTGGCGACACCGCAAAGTACGCAACCATTGCTGATCAGCAGCTCGCTAAGGGCTGTGGCGTTATGGTTCTCGTTGACCTTCAGGGCGCCGGTGTGACCGTTGCTGAGAAGGCCAAGGCTGCCGGTATCCCGGTTGTCGCGTACGACCGCCCCATCGCTGGTGCTGACTACTACGTGTCGTTTGACAACGAGGGCGTTGGCGCAATCCAGGGTCAGTGCATCCTCGACGGTCTTACCGCCGCTGGCAAGGACCCCAAGACGGCTGTTGTTGTCTACATGGGTGGAGACGCCGCTGACGGTAACGCCAAGATGTTCCACGACGGCGCCGTTTCGGTCATGGAAGCTGCTGGCATCAAGCCTGCTGCTGAGCCCGCCGGTGTCTGGGATGGCGCAAAGTCGGCAACCAACTTCGAGCAGGCTCTGACCTCGCTCGGTGGCAAGGTTGACGCTGTGTGGGTTGCCAACGACACCAACGCTGCTGGCGTTATCACGATCCTCGACAAGAACGGTCTCACCGTTCCCGTCTCGGGTCAGGACGCTTCGCCTGCTGGTCTCGGTAACGTGCTCCTCGGCAAGCAGACCTGCACCGTCTGGAAGCCTGCAACGGTTGAGGCCGCTGCTGCTTCCGACGTGATCATCAAGCTCCTCAAGGGCGAGACGATCACCGCTGGCAAGACCACCGCTGATGGTGTTCCTTACATCGCTGTTACGCCCACGAAGGTTGGCAAGGACAACGTCATCGACGTCGTCACCGCTGGCGACGTGACCGCTGCTGACCTCTGTGTCGGCGACGTTGCTGCTGCGTGTACCGCAGCCGGCATCAAGTAACACCCGCTGTATGACGGCCTCGCGCCGACCATTTCTGGTCGGCGCGAGGTCTTTCAGCAAAAAAGCAAAACCAAATCAGATTTTTTTCTGCGGCATATCGCCGCCACTTCACACCCGTCTCGGGTCGGCACTATCAAGGGAGATAATCGTGGCAACCCCGCTTATTGAGCTTTCCAACGTGACCAAGAGCTTCGGCCCGGTCGACGTATTGAAAGGCGTGAATTTCACAGTCGAAGAAGGCAAGGTCACCGCTCTCGTCGGCGACAATGGGGCCGGCAAGTCGACCCTCATCAAGGGTCTCTCCGGTGTTCAGCCCTACGATGGCGGTACCGTCGCGTTCCGTGGGGAAGATGTTCACATCCGTTCACCCCGACAGGCTTCGGCCATGGGCATCGAGGTTGTGTATCAGGACCTGGCCCTGTGTGAAAACCTCGACATCGTACAAAACATGTTTTTGGGTCGCGAAGAACTGAACGCGGGCACGCTCGACGAGGCCTCGATGGAGTTCGCCGCGCAAAAGGCGCTGCAGTCCCTCTCGGTGCGCACCGTCAAGTCGGTGCGCCAAAAAGTTTCGTCGCTTTCCGGTGGACAGCGCCAGACCGTCGCGATTGCGCGATCCGTTTTGCGCAACGCCAAGATGGTCATTCTCGATGAGCCGACCGCGGCACTCGGTGTCGCTCAGACCGAACAGGTACTCAACCTGGTTCGTCGCCTCGCCGATAACGGAATTGCTGTCGTCATCATTAGCCACAACCTCGCCGATGTATTCGAAGTAGCCGACAAGATCAGCGTGCTCTACTTAGGCCAAATGGTGGCTCACATCGACGCAAAGAAAACAACCCGCGACGAGGTCGTTGCTTACATCACCGGCTCAAAAACACCTGAGGGAGTTGCATAACAATGACGTACACCACTCCAATTGCCACCGGCCATGAGGGCACGGTTCGTGACCAGTTCACTGGGTACATTCAGCGGGTTCGCGGTGGCGACATGGGCGCCCTCCCTGCCGTTCTCGCACTCGTCGCATTGGCCGCACTCTTCTCTGCATTGAGCCCGTTCTTCTTGACCACGGGAAACATTGCAAACCTGTTCGTTCAGGCCTCTGAACTCATGGTGCTCGCTTTTGCACTTGTGTTTGTTCTGTTGCTCGCCGAGATCGACTTGTCCGCCGGTGTGACCGCGGGCTCGGGCATGGCGGTTTTCCAGGTGCTCTTTAGCAACCTGGGTTGGAACTGGATCGTCGCCTTGCTTGTGGCACTTGCTACGGGTGCGCTCATCGGCGCGTTCATTGGCTTCTTCGTCTCACGCATCGGCGTCCCGTCGTTTGTCGTGACGCTGGGTCTGTTCCTCGGACTCCAGGGGTTCATGCTCCTGCTCCTCGGTGATGGTGGTATCTACCGCTTGGAGCAGGCGGAACTCAAGGCCATTATGAACAGCAACATGCCAGTCTGGGCTGGATGGGCGATGCTCGTCATCGTCGTTGCTGGGTCGCTCATCCTGAGCCTCTACGACCGTCGTCGTCGCATCAAGGTGGGTCTGCCGACTCGTCCGTTCGTTATGCTCGTCATCAAGATCGCGGCACTTGTCGTTGTCGGCGGACTCGTTGTGGGTCTTCTGAGCGTTAATCGTGGTCAAGGCATGCTTGCCATTGAGGGCGTACCGGTCGTCATTCCGATTGTGCTTGGGATTCTCGTAATCGGTACGTTCGTGCTCGACCGCACACTGTTCGGCCGTTACATCTACGCAGTGGGTGGAAATCCCGAAGCTGCTCGTCGTGCGGGGATCAAGGTGGCACAGATTCGTCTGTATGCCTTCATCATCTGTTCGTCACTTGCGGTTGTTTCGGGTCTGCTTCACGCTAGCCGTATCGGTTCGATTGAGTCGACTTCGGGTCGTTCCATCGTGCTGTCGGGTGTTGCCGCAGCCGTTGTCGGCGGAGTGAGCCTCTTTGGTGGTCGCGGTCGCCTCGCCTATGCAGCCATCGGCGCGCTGGTGATTGCAATCATCGATAACGGACTCGGCCTCATCGGTCTTCCGGCTGGTGCGAACTTCCTCATCACCGGTGGTGTGCTCGTCGCAGCCGCAACCATTGATGCACTGTCACGTCGCCGTTCTGGCGTCTCGTTGACGAGGGCGTAGGTAACAGACACTCCACCGCGAATTTTCGCGAGTAAGGCGGGCATCCGATGTCGTTTCTGCATGTGACGAACGCATCGGGTGCCCGCCTTACGTTAAGCCCGTTCGGTGCCCGCCTGGTTGGACTAACTCTTCCCGCCCGCGACGGCACGTTTGACGATTGCGTTCTTGGCTTCGACACGGAGCAGGGATTTGTCGACAACGTCGACGGGTACTTCGGGGCGACAGTAGGGCGCGTGGCCGGGCGCACGGCAAACGCACACTTCGTCGGCGGAGGACTCGACCTCGAGCTCTCGGCAAACGACGGGCCACACACGCTTCACAGCGGCACGACTGGCCGGCTCGACAATCGAGAGTGGCTCGCGGAGCCAGTCGCGGATGAACGCGGTGTCGGCTACACCTTTCGCGTCGAGAGTGCTGCGGGCGAAGGTGGGTATCCGGGTAACGTGCGGGTCGCATCCAGGTATCTGTGGTCCGATGAGAACGCGCTGACCTGCGAAATGCGAGCAGTGGCGGATGCTGACACACCGATTGCCCTGACGCAGCACGCCTATTGGAATCTCACCTCGGGCGGTCGAGACACTGTGGTTGATGACGAGTTGTGGATCGCTTCGACCCAGCGCATCGGAATGACCAACGATCTCGTGCCCACCGGT
>JBMOEY010000068.1:0-7783 GCA_049314515.1 Microbacteriaceae bacterium | reverse complement strand
TCGGCGTTGGCAGCGTCACTCACTTTTGCTCCGAGTAATCCGTGTGTTGCCTTGCCCGTGGCAATGATCTCTGTCGAGACACGCTTGGCCAGGTTGGAGGGGAGTGCGAAGCCAACGCCGATGCTTCCGGACTGACCCGAGGTACTCCCCGCATTCGCTATCGCCACATTGATGCCGATGAGCTTGCCACTCGCGTCAAGCAGAGCGCCACCGGAGTTACCCGGATTGATTGCGGCATCCGTTTGAATCACCGGAATGTTGATTGTTGCCGCAACACCACCCGAACTTTGCTGCCCCTGTCCGAGATCGAAGTTGAAGAAATCAAACGGTTCCGAGGAATTGGGGTCTGTCCCGGTGCCGTCTTCGGGTGCGGCGGAACTGGCGATCTGAATACTGCGATTAAGCGCACTGATGATTCCGGTCGTGACGGTTCCTGCAAGTCCGAGGGGTGCACCCATTGCAATGGTGACGTCTCCGACGTTGAGATTTGCAGAGTCGGCCCATTGAATTGGTGTCATTCCTGACGCGTCGTCGAGCTTGATGACGGCCATGTCGACTGTCGGATCCGTGCCGATGATACTCGCCGTGTATAGGTGTCCGTTATTGTCGCGCACCTGAATCTGTGCGCCCGAAGCTGCTCCGTCGAGTGTCACGACGTGGTTGTTGGTCAAAACGTAACCATCTTGAGAGAGCACAACACCCGACCCAGTTCCTCCGGAACCGGAGCTGTCGGTCACGCTGATGGTCACGACACTCGGTGACACGGCGGCCGCGACGGCGGTTACGGCAGTAACACTGTCGGGACGATTGACCGTAATTCCCTGGGTCTCATTCGAGCCGGAGACGGCGGTTGACCCGCGAGTCCCTGAAACGAGAAGTGCGGCTCCGGCACCCGAGGCGCCTCCGATAACAGCGCCAACTGCCAGCGCGGCCACGATGGGAACCATTCGGGAACGATCGCGTCGACGTAACGAAGCAGGAATTTCTGAGTTGGTCGCTGACGTTACCGAGGTCACGTCGGGATGTGAACCGGATTCGCTCAGGCGCGCAGCGTCCTCGGGTGGGTAATAGTAGTCGGGCTTGTCGTTCATGGTAATCAAATGCTCCTTCCAAGCACTACCGAGAGTGCCCGCTTACTCTGGGGGAAATCTATGCGTCAGCTGGATGTTTTCTGAGAATCAAAACCCGTCACATCCCGGAGCCGACGGAGACGCCCGGCATTCAGAAGTAACGAGTACGGTATCTGCGTTCTGGAGGAAAACGAGCGGTGCCGACGCCCCACGGTTCAGCGTACCTTCGACTGAGTTCCACTCGCGACCGGTCCATCGATACCGCACCGTGTAAGTCACCGTCACCGACGGCCGAACCGAACCACCGGATTTGTATCGATGACTCGTCGGCGTCGAAGAAAACTCCGGGAGTCCGAGTTGTTCCCAACTAGCGCCGGCACTCGACGTCGTTGCCGTGCTTCCATCACCAAAGTTCCAGTCGAATCGGACGGGCGTAAATTCGACCTCAACATCTCTCCCAAGAACGACCGTCGAAACGACGTGTGTCGAGATTCGCGCAATCAGATTCGTCGGCAACTCGACAATGCCCCACCCGGCGGGCTGTGTCGTCAGCGCTGGCGATTGAGGCTCAACATGCGAAAGATCGCGCAACGTGAGAGTGGGGACAGTCGGCACAGGAGCCACTGGCCTTACGACCGGAGTCGGCGTTACCGGCGCACAGTAACCCGGTGTTCTAATCAACGCGACGCAATATGCCCGACGCAGAGAAGTTGGGACCGTCGGACGATAAGGTCCCAGCCACCGCGCGGCACTCGATGACGAGCCAGAACCGGCGGTTCCTGAGGATCCGGGACTCCCAGGGCGAATCCATACATCGCTGATGTCGACGCCGTTGTTGTTGATGACCCCGGACACCGCGAGACCGGGCGATGCGAGCGCGACAGACGATAAAAACACGGCGACAATCGCGCCGAATGTGGAGAGACGGACAAGCCAAGTGCAGTTCATGTCGAAGACCATAAGTGCCCGACACACTCACGTGGCGTGAGTCATGCACAGGCGGGGCCACAATGTTCGACACAGCACCGACGTGCCGCGATCCCGATCTAGGGAGTGACTCGGTAACGGCGCAATTCGAGCGCCGGATTTGCGGCGCGTGCCGCCGCCAGCGCGCTCGGTGATACGAACGCGATCGCGATGCCCGCATCCTGACCCATATCAATCAAGGTTTCGCCCAACGGCGAGATGATGCGCGACATTCCCACCGCAACGGGAGCAATCTGATCGGCGGCCACCACGTAGCAGAGGTTTTCAATGGCTCGAGCTGCGCTCAACGCAACCCAATGATGAGGTTTCTTCGGGCCCGCCAGCCATTCACTCGGAATCGCCAGCACCTGCGCTCCGGCGTCAACCAAGCGGCGCGACACTTCAGGAAAACGAAGGTCATAGCAGGTCTGCAGCCCCACCATAAGGCCGGCAAGTTCGACAACAACCGCACTCGCCGCCGGATCGCCTGCAGTAATCCAGCTGCTCTCGCTGGAGCCAAACGCGTCGAAGAGGTGCACCTTGCGGTAGTGGCCGACGACACCACGTTCCGGGTGGACTGCGAGGAGCGTGTTGAATGGGCGAGCAGAGTCGTCGCTGCGTTCGAGCATCCCGACCACGACGGCGACTCCAGTCTCAGCCGAAATCTCGCGGATTGCCGTGACGAACGGGCCATCGAGAGGTTCCGCAACCGCCGAAACCCAATCGCCCAGGGCGCCGGCAAAGGCATGCGAATACTCGGGCAACACCACGAGTCGCGCTCCAGATCCGCCCGCAGCCGAGACAAAAGTTCGGATGCTTTCCACGTTGTCTGGTGCATTTGGTCCGGGGCTAAATTGAACAACACCGACGGCCACACCATCACTCGACTCGTCGAGCCCGTCAATCGAGGGAGTCCCGAGGATACCGTCATCCGACATCAGGCAACTCCGAGAATCGAGCGGCAGGTCGCCACGTCGTCGTTCATCTGAGCGATGAGGGGTTCGATGCCCGGGAAGGCAATCATTCCTCGAAGTCGCTCGATGAACTCAACCTCCACGACCTTGCCGTAAAGGTCGAGATGCGAGTCGATGAGAAACGCCTCCACACTGCGGTGAGTGACATCGTTGAACGTGGGGTTGAGGCCAATGGACACGGACGCCGGGTAACGAACGCCGTCGGCGTAGACCCAGCATGCGTAAACCCCGTCAGCGGGAATGAATCCGCGCGCATCCCGGCCGAGATTCGCCGTTGGAAAACCTAGTTCGCGACCGCGCTTGAGGCCGTGCACCACTTCACCAATGACGCGGGGAGAGTGACCGAGAAGAGAGGTGGCTAGCGGGATGTCTCCCGCATCGAGTGCTTCGCGAACCCACGATGACGACACCCGTCGCCCGCCGACAACCACATCGTCGCTGACAACGACGCGAATGTCCCGCTGTTTGCCGAGTTCGATGAGCTGCTCGACGCTCCCGGCAGCATTGCGACCAAACTTAAAGTCTCGACCCACGACGACGACACGAGCATCGAGGTCGCCCACCAGCACCTGGTCAACAAATTCCTGTGGGCTGAGATTCGCCAGTTTCTCGTCAAATGTGAGTTCACGAACATAATCGATACCCGCCGAGACGAGCGCGGCATTTCGAGCTGCGGCCTGAGCCAACCGTGCGGGCGCATGACCGGGGTTAATAATCTCTGCCGGATGCCGATCAAACGTGATGACAACGGCTTGACGGTGCTCGGCCCTCGCGATTGCGACCACGTCCGCAATCAATTTCATGTGGCCCAGGTGCAGACCATCAAATTTCCCGACCGTGATGACCGATGACCGCGCGGCTAACCTGCCGACTCGACGCTGTTGCGACAGCCACACGAGCCCCAGGATTGGAAGAACCAAGGGAATAAAGAGGTAGCCTCGCCCGTACATCGACCACACGGTGTCATGCGGGAAAAGTGCCGGTTCGACCACACTGAGCGAACCGATGCCGAGCACGCCAGCGAGTTCAAAAATCAACGCGACCCACGTCACAGCCCGGGCAATGCGGCCCGGCAAGATAAGCGTCAACGTAATCACGAGATACACGGCGGCGGCCACGGCCGACAAGATGTAGGCCAACGGCGCGGTATCAAATTTGGAAACTATTTGAAAAATGGAACGGCCCAGCGCAGCGAGCGCGAGAATCGCATACGCGACAATGAGCAATCTGGACGCGCCAGATTGAGTTCGGAACGGACGACCCTCACGGGGGCGCGACAAGTTAGCCGATGCCATTACTGAACGAACCAAATCACGTTCATGCGCGCGAGCATGATTGCCACCGCAATCAGCGCAACTCCGACGACGACTGTGCTCCATCGAGTGCGGTCAATGAGAGCCCAGAAGCCGGCCGCGAGGGGAATGATCAGTGCAGTAACCAGGTACATGTAGAACTCAAGAAGTGACCCCGTTGGCTCGTTTCCCATCAGTGGCGACGCGATTGTCACTCCCAATTGAACCAACAAGAGTAAAGAAGTGACTCCCGCGAAGGCCATCGTGAGATCACTCGGGCGACGGCCCAGCAAGCCAAGGATTGTCGCTAACATGCCGCCAACAATGGCGACGGCTAGCTGCACCCACGTGAACCATTCCAACACGGCTCTACCCACGCTCCTTCTTCGGTGCTGTGCTCATTAGTCCGGGGGAAAATTCACGAGAGACACGAGCTGGCCCGACTCGACTTTGACGAGCCCAATTAGCGTACCCTGTGGCGCGATAGCCGCGAGTGGCCCAGCAGAATCCACGAGATCGGTCACCGGGCGTTTGCCCTGCATGAGGTCGCGAGCAGAGTCGGACGACATTTCGACAACCGGAAACATGCGGGTGGCTGCCTCAGCGGACGGAACGAGGGAACCGATCAGGGCGGAGTCGCTCAGGGTGTGGGCATCCCTCACATCGAATGGGCCGACATGCGTTCGGCGCAGTCTCGTAAGGTGACCGCCCACGCCGAGCGAAAAGCCGAGATCTCGCGCGAGAGCGCGAATGTACGTCCCGGAAGAGCACGCGACGATGACGTCAAGGTCTACTGCCACCTTGCCGTCAAACTCGACACCAAAGCGGGTATCGATGATGTCGAATCGAGACACGGTCACCGGACGAGGTGGGAGTCTGACGTCTTCGCCGGCTCGAACCCGCGCGTAGGCGCGTTCCCCGTTTATCTTGATCGCGCTCACCGAACTGGGAACTTGCGAGATGTCACCGGTCAGACGTTCGATGCCAGACTCAAGGTCGCTCGCGGTGATTCGTTGCAGCTGTGACGCAGGCGCGTAACCGAGAACCTCGCCCTCAGCATCATCCGTCGACGTGGATGCGCCGAGACGAATCGTGGCCTCGTAGACCTTGTCGCTACCGGTCAAAAACGTGAGCAGTCGCGTCGCAGAATTAATGCCGAGCACGAGAAGTCCGGTTGCCATTGGGTCGAGGGTTCCCGCGTGACCAACCTTTCTTGTTCCGGCGAGCCGGCGAACTCTTGCCACCACGTCGTGGCTCGTCCAATCGCCCTCTTTGTCAACGAGCAGGATTCCGCTCGTTGTCGCGGGGGTCGAGGACGTCATTTGTTGATTATCCCAACCCACGCTCGGACGAATGACCCGATTAGGCTCTCAACGTGCAATCAGAGGTCATCGCGTGGTTCGACACACACGGTCGCGACCTTCCGTGGCGACGCGACGGTTTCACTCCGTGGGGTGCTTTGGTCAGCGAATTCATGCTGCAACAAACGCCGGTCGCCCGCGTGCTTCCCCGGCTCGGCGAGTGGCTGGAGCGTTGGCCGACGCCCGCCGCCTTGGCTGAGTCCTCGCCAGCCGACGCAGTGCGTGCGTGGCAAAATCTCGGCTACCCTCGCCGAGCCCTCTGGCTTCACTCGTGTGCGGTGACCATCGTTGCCAAGCACAATGGTGAGGTGCCGAGCGACGTAGATGCTCTGCTGCGCCTCCCCGGAGTCGGACCATACACCGCTCGTGCAATCGCGGTTTTCGCGTTTCGCGCTCACGAGCCGGTTGTGGATACGAACATCCGTCGTGTCATCGCGCGAGCTGTTCACGGAGAATCCGACCAAGGTCCTCCGGCAACAACACGAGACCTCGCCGACATGGCGGCACTCCTTCCGACGCCCGACGAGTCTCCTGAATTCAATGCCGGCATGATGGAGCTCGGAGCCCTCGTGTGCACGTCCCGCAACCCCTCGTGTGACGAATGTCCGCTGCGCAAATCGTGCGCGTGGCGAGCAGCCGGATACCCGCCCTCGGATAGTCCGCGCCGACGTCCTCAGTCGAAATATGAAGGCAGCGACCGCCAAGCACGAGGCGCGGTTCTGAAGGTTTTGCGCGAGCGCTCAGATTCAGTGTCCCGATCTAGCCTCACGTCGGTCTGGGCAGACAGAGCGCAACTCGATCGTGCCATTCTGACGCTCCTCGACGACGGACTGGTCGTTGCCCACGGCGACGGCGACGCAATTTCTCTGCCCCTCGATTGAGCGTGCGATTAGGCTGACGTTATGAACGATGAAGAATTGCGTGAGTTTGCGGTCAAGCGACTCAAGAAGCAGGCTGCGTTTCGAAACTACCTCTGGACGTGGCTCGGTGTCTCGCTGCTATGCAGTGGCATCTGGTTTTTCACGAGCCCGACAACGTACTTCTGGCCCGTGTGGGTGATATTCGGGATGGGAGTTGGTGCGCTCTTCAGTGGCATCGATGCCTACCGAACGACGAACCCCAATGCCATCTCCGACGACGCGATCGACCGTGAGGTCAACCGACTCAAAGGGACGCCAAAAAGCTAGTTCGCGGACTCGTCTCGGGGCGGGACGACGGGCGCGGGGTCATCATTTTCTGGCAGCGCGACTGGCTCTCCATCATCGACTTCCCGTGGCTTGACATACGGATCAGCGTCACCCGCGTAGTTTGCCCCCGCCGCGAGCCTCTCGACCTCGGCGTCGCGAGCGGCCGCTTCGGCGAGCAGGGCCTCAAGCGATTTTGCGGTGTCGGGAAGCGCATCCAGCACGAATTCGATGCTCGGAGTCAGGCGAGTGGTCAGATTGCGACCAACTTCGCCGCGGATGCGCCCCGTGTTGGCCTTCAGTGCCGCTTCTGTTTCGGTGCGCTCCTCGTCGGAGCCATAAACCGTATAAAAGATTGTGGCGTGCTGGAGGTCACCGGTGCACCGCACGTCAGTAATCGTGACGAAGCCCAAGCGGGCGTCTTTAATGACGCCCCGCTCGAGGGCTTCCGCCACAATAACCTTGATGCGTTCGCCGAGCTTTCGAGCCCGCGGGTGATCCGTTGCCATCGTGATTGCCTATGCAAACCGCACTATACGCGCGGCTTCTCTTTCATCTCGATTGTTTCAATCTCGTCGCCGATCTGAATGTCGTTGTACTTACCCAGACCGATACCGCACTCAAAGTCCGTGCGAACTTCGGTGGCGTCGTCTTTGAAGCGCCGCAGTGACTCGATGGCCAGGCCATCCGCGATGACAATGCCTTCGCGGATAACGCGTGCCTTCGAGTTGCGCGTGATGGTTCCGCTGCGCACGATACATCCGGCGATGTTGCCGAACTTGCTCGAACGGAAGATCTCGCGAATCTCGGCGACACCCGACTGCACCTCTTCGAACTCGGGCTTGAGCATTCCCTTGAGGGAGTTCTCGATGTCCTCGAGGGCGTTGTAGATGACGTTGTAGAAGCGGATGTCCACACCTTCACGAGCGGCACGCT
>JBMOEY010000067.1:0-7875 GCA_049314515.1 Microbacteriaceae bacterium | reverse complement strand
GCACCGCGAATCCGCAATCCGTGGGTCGTCGGTTCGAGCCCGACGGGGCCTACAAGATCAAGAACGCCCCTTGCGGGCGCTTTGTTTTTGTACCCGCCGGGCGAGAACCGGGTTCGATGGGCCCACGTCGCTCGTGCAACGCATCGCGTTGCTGGTCGCGACGGGGACCGACGCCCGAGAGGCGAAGGTGGCTCCCCAACTTTGGGTCTGGTTCACATTCGATCCCGGCTCAATCAAGCAGACCCGACTCACCGCTGACAGGCGATTCACACAAATCGACTGCCCGCAATGCAGTCATTCACGTGGTCGATAGCAATTACGGCAAAGTGTCGCTAATCGATGCTGACTATTTCGGGGTGACTCTCACGCATGTTTTCGTATGACCAACGGCCCAAAGCCTCAAGAACTTTGCGAAGTTCGAGTCCCGCCTTTGTGAGTTGATAGGCGTTATTTCTTGCGCTACGGTCAGCGGCTACCCTCTCGATGATGCCTAAATCAGAGAGCAGCTTCAGGCGGTCGGCAAGAATGTTCGTAGAAATTTTCTCTTTGGCTTCTGTGAACTCTGAATACGTGCGAGTTCCGTGTTGTATCAAGTCACGCACAAGAAGTAACGACCACTTGTCTCCGAGGATGTCAAGGGCGGAGCTAATCGGACATTCCGACCGCCACTCAATCGACCGCGACGTCTTCCGAGTCATTGCGCCCCTTACTGTGACATTGCGGCCGCCATGTCAGTAAAGGTTATCTCAAGCGGGGTTGGCTTCCACTGAAGTAGTTCAACCGTCTCCTTATTGTCGTAGGAAATTCTGACGCCCAGATTGGGAACCATTCCTTTCGCTTCGCGATCAAAGAGGGCCATGAGCTTGATGGCGAAGTTGGGCGCCCTCCGCGAAGGCACTTTGGAGTAGCCCGCCTTCCTGAGCACCTCAGCAACATGCGACATTTCGACCGGTTCTGAACTGGCAGCAATGAACCGCTTTCCAGAGATGCCGGGCTTCTCAGCTGCTGCGACATGTAATTGAGCGATATCCCGCACGTCGACCATGGACATGGCGACATTCGGGATTGCTGGCATTTTGCCGCTGATCATGTTTGCAATGAGCGTTTCACTTGTCCCATTTCCGGCCTTCCCGAGAGCGGGTCCAAGGACAAAGCCGGGATTCATGACGACGAGTTCCAGTGAACTTCCTCTGATGGCTTCCCAGGCCGCACGCTCCGCCAGAGTTTTACTCTTGGCATAGGAGCCAATGTTTCGTTCAACGTCCGACCACGAGTCTGAACCGTACGTTCCACTGGGTCGCCCCGAGGTCATTGCCACAACGGAAGAGGTGAGAACTACTCGTGTGACGCCCGCCTCTTTCGCGGCTTCGATGACTCTTTTTGTTCCTTCAACCGCGGGCGTGATCATGACACTTTCATCTTTGGGTTCGGCCAACAGAAACGGAGAGGCCAAGTGAATGACGACATCGCACCCTTTCATCGCTTCAGCCCAACCTGCGTCTTGGAGGATGTCCAATTCAACAAATTTCACGTCAGATGCGTCGGTCAGAGCGGCGAGGGCAGACCGGGTGCTCTCTGCTTTGGCCAGGGATCGCACCGAACCCACGACCTGAAAGTTTTGTCGAAGTAGTTCCGCGGCAACGTGTTGCCCAATGTATCCCGTAATGCCGGTAACAAAGACTTTCTTCCTCTTCATGTGCGTCTCCTTGACGATTGTGTGGCTATGGATGTCCTTAGGCTACAACTTAACTTGCAAAATGCAAGTTAAGCGCATAGAGTCCTCATGTCCCCGAACGGTTCACCTATGGAGGTTTCGAAAATGAGCGAAGACCCTAAGCCCGCCTACGGTTTGGTTCAGATAAACATCACGAATCAAGTGGAATTCATGGAGCGATATGCCCAGCATGTCTTTCCAATACTGGACAAGTGGGGCATCGAGATGATTGCTGGAACTGACTCACCTGTCACCAAAGAAGGATCATTCGCTGGAAATTGGTCGGCCATTCTTCGCTTTCCGAGCATGGAACTAGCCGAAGAATGGTACGCCTCTGCGGACTACAGTCCGTACCGGAAATTGCGAATGGAGGAACTTACGGACTCAGGAAGTCTCGTGTTTATCCCAGGGATGTAACTTTTTCGAGGCGAATCCGTCTGAGGTGTCGAATGTAATCAAAAAAGGTCACCCCTACTTCAGAACCTTGCCGGCACGGTTCGCATTACGAGCCTGCGAAGGTCAGGGCGATGAAACCTAGGCACCCAACGGCCAGTGACATGAGAACAATCAACACAATGCGAGAACGTGTCTTGCCGAGAGACACAGCCAAGCCGCCCCATCCTGCGAGACGGTCGATGGCGATGTCGGGGATTGCATTAAAGAGGTGCGCGATGACTCCCACGAGAATGCTCAGCGCGATAACGGGAATCGAGGGCCACAGAGACGTCGAACTTGCTTGCGCGATGAACAGCGGTATCAGACCGAAAGACACAGCGTAGGGCACCCACGACCAGACCGTGCGAGCCAGAAAGAAGTTGTACACGAGCGCACTCATCACGGCAGCGATGTGGGCAGCGCCGCCGACCCATCCGGCCGCAAAAAAGGACAACGGAATTGTCAAGCTCGCACTGATCAGAATCGGAATCCGAAGGTCTTCGGTCTGGATTGCGCCGTGCACCGTTGGCTTCTGATGACGTTCGGCATCCCGGTCTGCATCCGCGTCGTGCATGTCATTTGTCCAACCGACGGTTGCTTGTCCCGCGGCACTCGCGAGAAACACGAGGACAACATCCACCCAGCTCGCACCGCAGGCGACGGTCGCGACAGTCATCACTGCAATCATCGCGAGCGCTTGTGGCAGGTGGGTCGCGACAAGCAGCGCCCGAAACCGGGAGCCCCACGACGATTGGATGGTCACGCTGGGCAGACTAACAGCGTCTGGGGCATGAGATACCCTTGGGCTACGTGTTCCGCTGACACGAGAAATCGGGCGCCATGTTCGGTCGAGCTGTGGGATTTGCGGTCACCACAATCTCGGCCGCGCGCGCGACGACCGCGATGTCCGCGTCGACAGGGGTCATGCTCGTCAGAAAATCTCGTACCATTTGATTCCCCCGCTCTGTTGGGGCAACCCTAGTCCCACTAGCTGGCAATGAGTGGAATGTTCTTCTAATGGGTGGCTCAGTCGCGTGTCGCTTGGTGAAGTTAGAGTGAACATCTCGAGTGAAAGTTGGTGCTGCCATGGATGTCTCTATCGTGATTTCTGTGTTCAACGTGGCTTTGCTTGCGGTGGTGATATTTCTGATTCTGCGTCGTCGCGGTGGCGCGTCAACCTCGAGTGATTTTGAACGGTCGCTGAGTGCCGTGCGTGACGAACTTGCCCGGGCCATCGTCAACAGTCAGACTCAAGTCGATGCCAAGTTTGAAGCATTTCGCGCCTCGCTCGATACGAATGCGGGTCAACAGCGGGAGGAAGCGAGAGCGGGGCGCCAGGAACTTCAACAAACGTTGATTTCTAGTCTTGACCGACTGCAAAAAGGCAATGAAGAGAAGCTCGAAGCCATGCGGGTCACGGTCGACGAGAAGTTGCAGGGCACGCTCGAAAAACGACTCGGTGAATCATTCAAGATGGTGAGCGACAATCTTGAGTCTGTGCAGCGTGGGCTTGGAGAAATGCAACAGCTTGCGAGTGGCGTTGGCGACTTAAAGCGAGTGTTGACCAACGTCAAGAATCGCGGGGGTTGGGGTGAAGTCCAGTTGAGCCGCCAGCTCGAAGACATGCTCACGCCGGAACAATTTGATGCAAACGTCAAGATCAAACTTAATTCGAACGAAGCCGTCGAGTTTGCCGTCAAACTTCCCGGCCGCCAAGACGGGGAGTTCGTCTATTTGCCCATCGACTCGAAGTTTCCACACGAAGACTATGAGCGACTCCTTGCGGCGCAAGAACTCGGTGACGTGGCCGCCATAGACAGCGCATCCAAAGACATGGAACGCGCCATAAAGCTGCAGGCAAAGACTATTCAAGAGAAGTACATCGACGCTCCACGTTCGACCGACTTCGCGATTATGTATTTGCCCACCGAGGGACTTTTCGCTGAGGTGATTCGGCGCCCGGGGCTGGCAAACGAATTGCAGAATAAGTTCCGCATTCTCGTGACTGGTCCGACCACATTGATGTCTCTGCTCAATAGCCTGCAGATGGGGTTCAAGACACTTGCCATCGAGAAGAGCACGTCAGACGTCTGGAAAATATTGAGTGCCGCCAAGACCGAATTTCACAAATACGGCGAGGTGTGGGACAAACTTTCGAAGCAACTCAGCACCGCGCAGAACACTGTTCAGGAGGCCGGGCGTCGCACGCGAGCGGTCGAGAAGACACTCAAGACTGTTGAATCGACAGCACTCAGTAGCACCTCACCGGAACTAGCACTGATTGAGAGTCTTGTCGCCGATATTGACGACGAGCGGGATGACAGCGAAGACTATGACGACGACACCACGTCGCCAACGGACACGGCGTAGCAGCTCGACTAGATACCGTAAAAGTCTTTTGCGCCTTGAAGCAAGGTGGCGAATTCTCCCGTGTTCGGAGTCTCGCTCGTTCCGCCCTCCACAAAGGTTCCTCCCACAACGCCCACATCGTTCGGACCCGTTCCGGGCAGGTGCTTGGGAAATATGTAGAACGAGCGCTTTACTTTTTGACCGGCCTCCGTGTGTCCCTCGGAGAAGTAAACGAGAATCATGTACTCGAGCTCGGCGGGAACCTGATCCTTCAACATGACGAGGTGTCCCTGAACCGAAACCATCTCGGCATCATTGTTCAGCACGCCAGAGCCAAGCCCCGCGCAATCGAAGACGAGAACCGAATTCAGGTCGGCAAAATCCGACACCTTCTGTTGCACGAACGTCACTTTGGTGTCGAGGTAATCGTGGAGCTTTTGCATCATGACGGCGGTGTCCATAAAAATCCCATCGTCGTATACGACCATCGACCGAGTTGTTCCGTTTCCGAAGTCGAGCACGACATCCTTTGCGGGCTGCATGACCTGTCCCACGTACGGCTCGAGACCGGATTCCTCTCGATTCGTGAAGTATGAGGGGACTATTTTTGCGCCACCTTCAAACTCGGCAACATTGCCTTGGGCGACATCCGCAAAAAAGCGGTACGCGTCGATGCCAATTTGATCGATGAGCGCCTGCATGTCGGGCGCGTTATCCATGGACACCGGAGCGAGGAGCCCGCCGGCGTTGTGCGACGTGAGCTTGTCGAATCTCTCGGCGAGAACGCTGATGTTTGAGTATCCACGTTGAATTAACTCGTAGGCGGTGACGAGGCCGATGACGCCGGCCCCGACAACTGTCACTGGGTCATCTTTCGCAATCGACTTGCCCTGATCGGATTCCTCCACCAGATCGACGACGTACTTTGCCGTGCCCGGCGCCAGAGTCCACCCGCTACCCCCGTGCCCGTAGTTGTGGGCCACTAGCTGCGACCCCAACGTCTCAAGATTCATGCGCGGTGCGCCCTTGCGCATCGGGCGATAGCACAGCACTTGCTCGCCCAAATAGGCGGTATCTAAACGTGGTGGCGTGATTTTGCGCACGATGGCTCTGGCGCTTGCCGACGTTGTTGAGGGAGTGGCCCCCGGGGCGCAAGCTGCGAGAGTGAGGACACCCGCAGTTCCGACGAATCCCGCAATCACTGCGCGTCTACTGATGACACCCTTGGACGGAGTCTCCACGTCGTCCGAATTTTGATTCACTTCACGGAAAGAATTTTTTGTCGCCACGTTGATCCTTCGTCACTGCGGTGTACACAACGCGTCACGGTATCACGCCAGGTTGCTATAGCGCATGCTTGAGTAATGACGAAACCTTCGAGCCCGCGCGTGACCAGTGAGCGCGTGCCTACTGGGAGTGTTACGGGTGATGGGCGAGCCGTGCTGGTATTCGATGGGGATTGTGGATTCTGCACCACCGTCGCCCGACACTTCGAGTCGCGCTTGGCCTCCGTTGTTCACGCCGTCCCGTGGCAACGTGCCGACCTCTCGCTCCTGGGACTCACACCGCTGATGGCGGCCGACCAGGTTTACCTGGTTCGAGACGGTGACCTTTTTGCCGGTGCCGAATGCTTCGCCGAACTCATGAACTTGCGGGGCGACCCGGTTCATCGTGCGATCGCACGAGCGATGCGCGCGCCAGGGATTCGACGCGCAGGTGCCTGGGCGTACACCCGTGTTGCGAGGAATCGGCATCGCCTGCCCGGCGGCACTCCGGCGTGCTAACACAGGTTGCTCGCGCGAGTAGCCTGTGAAAATGACTACTTCAGGTCGAGCTCGTTTTATTTTCTTTCTGGTGCTCTCCATTGTCGGACTCGTCAGCGCGTGGACCCTCAACGGAATCGCTGTCATGAACGGCGAAAACTACGCAAGCGCGTGGTTTGGCACGGCGGTGGACTGGGTCCTGTCGGCGGATTTCCTCGTGGTGGCCATTGCCATTGTGGCGTTCATGATTGTTGAGTCACGGCGCATCGGAATGCGTTACGTGTGGGTCTACATTCTGCTGTCGGGCATCACGGCGATGGCCTTCACTGTTCCACTTTTTCTCGCGATGCGGGAACGTCAGTTGGCAAAAAATACCTGATTAGGGCCGTTTTTCTCCTAACAGGTAGGCCCCGATTTGATGACGGGCACTCTCGATCAGTCCGATGTCGTCGGCAACCGCGTGCATCGGACGCAGCGGTGAGTCGGTGAGTCCTTGAGCGACGTATGAGGCAAACGCGGTCGCCTCATACGAGAGTCCTTCGTGAGCGAAAATCCCGCTCTCATCAACCCACCGAGCTGCGGCCGTTGGGTTAAACGTGGGGTCAAATAGCGTGAGACCGGTCGGGGTGAAGAACGGCGTGTCAATTGTGAGCAAACCGGCGGATCCGGCGATGGATGCGGCCGTCGGTGTGTAGCTCGACATGCTCACGTTGGCGATGGCGCGCCCCGACCCCGAAAATTCGAAGAACGTCGACGACGTGTCATCCACCCCAGTTGCCGTCAGCGCACCGGTCGTCGTGACCGTTGACGCCGTGCCCAGCACAAGGGAGGTGAACGCGAAGTTGTAGATGCCGAGGTCGAGCAGCGCGCCGCCGCTCGTCGTGGCGTTGAGGCGGGGAACCGATCGGAGGTCCTGGCCGAAGTCGGTTTGCACAAGCATCGTCTCTCCGAGGATGCCGTCGGCCAGGATCTGACGAATGATGTCGGTCTGAGGCAGGTAGTAGGTCCACATGGCCTCCATCGCCAGCACCTTCGCGTCTGATGCTGCTTTCGCAATCACTTCGACGTCGGCGCGAGTCAGCGCACACGGCTTTTCGATGAGCACATGCTTGCCGGCAGCAATTGCCAGTAGTGCCTGAGGCAGGTGAAACTCGTGCGGAGTTGCCACGTACACCACATCAACGTCGGGATTTTCGACGAGTGCCTCGTACGAGTCGAACACGTGCTCGATGCCTCGCGGAGTCGCAAACGCTTCCCCTTTTCCGGGAGTCAAGGATGCGACAGCCACGATGCGCTGCGTGGAGTGTGCGTGCGCTGCATCTGCAAATGCACTCGCGATTCCTCCCGGGCCGATGATTCCCCAGCGCAACGACGGCACACTCGTGGGGTCGATGACTCGTGGGCTGGGCAGGTGAGTGGGGAGCATGGGAGTCCTTTGATTATTTGAGTGGGTGAGTGAGTGAGTTGGCTGGAGTGACTGGGTTATTTCAACCCGGCGGGGAAGAGTTGAGTGCTTGCCGGTTTTTCGACCAGCTCGGCAAATGCAAGACCGGCGGCTCCGATCATGAGGAGGTTTGGCCCAAGTTCGGCGGGACGCACGAGCAGGCGATCCTG
>JBMOEY010000066.1:0-8259 GCA_049314515.1 Microbacteriaceae bacterium | reverse complement strand
TAATCGGACCTGTAAAAACTTCGCTTGTCCGTGACGAAAGGTAAAACCAATGGGCTACATTCGCTCAAAGGCTCTGGAGGAGACGGGATACATCGTTCTCGACCCCTACGACCAGAGCAAGGACCCTCAGGAATGGCTCGACATCGAGTATGTCGACTGGAAATCCTCCGGCGTCACCCGTTTCGCACCGCTGACCAGTGCATTTGGTGAGATGGAGTGCAACGGCTTCTGGAATCACACGCCGCCACGCACCGACAAAGACGGCGTGTGGGTTCAGGCAAACGTCGACAAGGCTCCCATGCTGGTCAAGCGTGCGATGGAGCCCGGCGCCAATATCGGTCGTTGCCGTGTCATCGAGCTGCAGCCCAACGAGTACTCTGACTCGCTCTACAACTTGCACCAGGATGACAACAACCGACTCAACCCCGACGGCACTGGCTGGATTGTTCGCGGATTCTTCAACCTCACGAACGACGAAGACTCTGTCATGATCCTGCGCGAAGACCGCTTCGACCCGTCGACCGAGATTCGCATTCCGTTGCCGGCAGGTGCGCAGATGATTCTTGACACGCAGCGTTTCTGGCACGCGGTCTGGCACAACGGTGACAAGCCGCGCTACTGCCTGATCACCTCGTGGGAGTCGGGTCCCGAACTCGACGCGTACATCGCCAAGCACAACGGCAAGCCACGCATTGACGTGAAGCCTTTCGACCCCGCTTTCGCGGCTGAGTCGGAGGCAAAGTTCCTTGCTCGCGTCGAGGCACGTCGGGCCGCCTTGGCCGCCAAGGGCATCGTCGAAGAAGGCGTGAAAGATCCCGAAGCTTAAACGCAACGGATGCGCTTCGCGCGCTCATCACGAACGGGTCGCTCCTACTGGAGCGGCCCGTTCGCGTTGTGAGTCCGGCCTGTTCTAGGCTCGAGTCATGACCGAACGCGAACTTCTCGACCTGTGGGCGAAGGCCCGCGGGCACCTCATTTTTTCTCAACTGGCGCCGACGTTCTTGCTCATTGTGACGGCCGTTGCGCTCGGCCTCGGGCTGAACGAAGCGGATGTGTGGGTGCGCGTCGGTGTGTTGGGCATCCTGCTCGCATCGGGCGTGCTCGGCGCACTCGTGCAATTTGCCGTTGCGTCTCAGGCGCTGGCCATCGCGGAGGATCTCGAACAGCTTTCGTCGAAGTCCGCCACCGCCCGTCAGGCGATTTCGTTTGCGCCGTGGATGAACGTGGCGAGATTCGTTACGCCGGCGATCTTTGTCGTTATTTTTCTCGTGCTGGCGATTTCGCTACTCGCTGGTCCCCAGTTCGGCCCGCACGGCGGCATGTAGGTGACCGTTGGTCGCCAGGGCGCTGCCATGCCAGCAATCGGGGTGACCATCGATCGACGTGAATGTGCCGCCGGCCTCACGCACAATCGGCATGAGTGCCGCGATGTCGTAGGGCTTGAGGTCGAACTCCCCGGCGACGTCGAGCGCCCCTTCGGCGACCAGCATGTACGACCACATGTCGCCGTAGGCACGTGTGCGCCACACTTTGCGCGACAGATTGACGAGCGGCTCGAGGTATCCCGCTTGATCCCACTGTTGGAGTGAGTTGTAGCTGACACTCGCGTCGGCGAGGTCACTCACTGCAGAGACTCGAAGTTGCCGACGCCCGGTGCCGTCGTCACGCCACGCGCCGCCTCCCGTGGATGCCCACCAGCGCGTGCCGAGTGCCGGTGCGCTGACCACGCCCACGGCCGGAACTCCGTCGAACGCGAGCGCAATGAGGGTCGCCCACACGGGCACTCCGCGCAAAAAGTTCGACGTGCCATCGATCGGGTCGATAATCCACTGGCGGTGAGGATGCTCACCCGCCACGATCTCGTGCTCACTCCCACGCCCTGGCAACTCCCCAAACTCCTCGCCGAGCAACGAGTCTGCTGCCCGTTCCCGCCCAAGAATTTCGGTCAGTGCTACTTCGATGGCGCGGTCTGCATCGGTGACGGGAGTTTTGTCGGGTTTGGTCGTGACTTCGAGGTCGACCGATTGGTATCGAGCGCGACTGATGACGTCGGCCGCTTCGGCGAGTCGCAGGGCCAACTCGAGGTCTGCCTCGAGAGTGAAATGTGTTTCGACCACGACTCAACCCTAGGTGAGTCCACCCCGAGGGTCGATTTCACCCTCATCGGGTCGACTGATAATGTTTACGAGGTTCGAAACGCGAGTTTTAACCAACTGCACCTCTAGCTCAATCGGCAGAGCAACTGACTCTTAATCAGTGGGTTCAGGGTTCAAGTCCCTGGGGGTGCACTTATGAGCCGCCGCGCTCGAGAATCGGCTGGAGTGCGTTCGCCAGCTTGGCCGCCATTGTCTTCGAGAACGTTGCGCTGATGTGGTCGCCGTCTTTGTAAACAATGACGTTGCCGATCACGGGAGCACACTGCGTGTCGCCACAAAAGACATCCGAGAAGTCGATGAATTGGGCACCCGCGAGCGTCTCTGCAGCACGTTGCTGAGGGTCAAAAACGAGTCCCTTGTCGCGATCGAACGCGCAGTGCTCGGTTGACTCTCGGTACTTGTCGACACACGCGGGAATGTCAGCTTGGTTCGCCGCCAACGGGACGGGCGTGTCTCGAATGAACACGATTTCTGAGCCCGCCTGTGCGAGCGCAGCGAGAGGCTCGATCATGCCCGAGGCCACACCGTCGATCCCGTTATCGGTCGCGTAGGCGTGCATCGAATAGGCGGAGAGAACGATCACATCGGGTTTCAGCTCGAGCAGCGACTCCTCAACCGCGCTCACCCACTTGGGACACGCGTTGTCATACTCGAATGCTTGCAGTCGATAGGTGGTGCTGAACGGGCAACTCGCGCGAAGATACGTTGTGACCGACCAATTGTTGGCTCGACCCGCAATGTCGAGGGCGGGCATCCACTGGGCTGCATGCGAATCACCCACCAGGGCAATCGTCTTGGCGTCGGGCTGCGTGGAGCCGAACGTGCACGACGTGACGCGAGTGAATTCGTGAGACTGAAGACAGCTAGTGCCCTGCGCGTCCTCGGAGACGAAGTCATTGGCCGCCACGAGTGGTGCGGGATACAGCTCGCCCGTGGTTGGGGTTGCGTCGCTTGGCATCGGCGCATTTGCCCCGAGTTGCGCGAGTTGACTCTCGGTCAGAGTGGGTGCGCTGCTGTCTCTCGTGAGCTGGTTGGCAACGCCAACTGCCGCCACTACCGAGGTGCTCACGATAACGACCGTGACCAGCGCCACCGACGCCACAAACGTCCAGGGTCGCGTTCGCGAGAACCTGCCCCGAATGAACGTGTTTTCGACGAGTGGCTTGGAGAGCGCGCTCAACGCCAGCGTGGCGACGACGACGGTAATGCGGATGACGGGGTTGAGTGCCGCGTTCAACGCGAATGGCAAAATGATGAGGAGCGGCCAGTGCCAGAGATAGGCGGAGTAGGAGACGCCGCCGAGCCACTGAACCGGGCGTAACGACATTGTGCGCGTCAGAATCGAGTCCCGAGGCAGCTCGGCGAAGATCACGAGCGCTGTTCCGATACACGGGATGAGCGCGGCGGCCCCGGGAAACTTGGTTTGGTCGGAGAATGCGAACGTCGCGACGACGATGAGCGCAAGGCCCGTCAGTGCGAGCAGAGCTCGCAGTCGTCGCGATTGTGTGAGCCGCGACGCCAACAACCACACCAGCGCACCAAGACAGAATTCCCAGATTCGAGCGGGCGTCACGAAATACGCCACGGACGGAGTCCACTCGGTGGCCACCACGCAGTACACCAGCGACACCGAGCCAGCGACGATGACGAAGACCGCAATGGCGCGTCCGAGTGACCACTTGGCTACCCGAGCGATGAGCGCGACGAGAACGAGTGCCGCCGGCCAAACGATGTAGAACTGCTCTTCGAGCGACAGCGACCAGTACTGCTGAACGGTGGACTGCGAGTTGGGACTCGCCAGATAGTTGACCGAATTGAGGGCGAGCGCCCAGTTTTCGACGTACAGCGCGCTTGCCGGAATCTGGATGCCCAGTGCAAGCCAATAGGTTCGCGGCAGAAACAGCAGACCTGCCCCGAGTGTGACGAGAAGCACGAGCAGCGCCATGGGTAGCAGGCGACGCGCACGACGCAAGTAAAAGGCCCGGAAACGAATTTTTCCCGTGGACAGCAGTTCGCGACCGAGATGAGACGTCATCAAATATCCGGAGATGACGAAGAAGACATCGACGCCGACGTACCCCCCAGGAATCAGCTGGGGAGCTACATGGTAGGAAATCACGAGCATCACGGCGATTGCGCGCAGCGCCTGAATGTCTGGCCGGAGTTGTGAGCGAACGAGGGAAGCGGAGGCTTCGCTCGTGACGGTCATGCGTTCGAGCCTAATTCACTCAAGAAGGGCTCGAGCAGTGCAGTGCCACCGCGCTCATTCACCTATAGAATCCTCGCATGGCTTCTACTCCTCTTACGTCTCAGCAACTCAACACCGACCGCCTCGTTGCGATTGTGTTCATGTGTCTGGGGATTCTTCTCGAGTGCATTTGGTTCGTGCCGAGTTTGATGACCGTCATGGTGGCGGCCAACGGCATCTCGGCCGTCCAACAGGTCGGCGTTTTCCTGATCATTTTCGGTCCGATCGTGGCCGTCATCGCGCTCGTCGTGACGACGAGCATTTTGTTGGCGAAAAAGCGCCGCGCGATGATTGCAGGCATCTTCACCCTGGTGGCTCCGATCCTCGTGGTCGGTCTCGGTGTGCTGCTCACTTTCCCTAACGGCTAAGCGCCCGAAACTTCAACGAGCACCTCGTTGCGTCGCAAGAATGGCGGCGTCCAGGGCGGATCGTAGCGCGCCCAACTCGGCAATCCGACAGGCGTGATGCCGTCGCGGGTCAGCGCGGCAATCAGGTCTGCCGCATTTGCTTCGAATTTGCGTTGCGTCCAACGCCCGATGTACGTGCGGGCCGCCATGTCACGGGCGGGAACCGCCACCGTCGTCACGCGCGAATCCCGAGGTCGGGGGATGTCGTCCACCGAAACGTGTTGGGGTAAAACGAAACTGATGACATGGTGCTCAGAGTGAGACGACTCTTGGAGCACCGGCGACGTCATGGCCATGCGGCGCCCGGGAAGATTGTCGCCACTGATGTAGCGCACGAGTGGGCCAAAGCCTGTGCTCGCGGCCGACTGGGAGTTTCCCGTCACGGTGACCTGCACGAGAATCGCGGGGTCGTAGTGGCGCAGCTCGTAGCCAGACTTGGTGGCGACCACGGTGTAGGGCATTTGTTCGGTCATGTGCTCATGCTAAGCCTGCAACCTGCGCCTAACATGGCAATGTGATGCAGTCTCAGGTGTTCTCTTCTCGCGGTCTCCTCAAACGGACGGTTGACCTCGCAAACCTGACTGACATCACCTCGTCAAAGACCGAATGGGTGTGGCTGGATTTCGTTGCACCAACGCGTGACGAACTTGATGTGCTGGGTCAGCAGCTGGGATTTAGCCCGTTGTCGTTGGACGACGCATTCTCGGGCCGTCAACGAGCAAAGATCGAACACTTTGACAATCATGTTTTCATCAATGCCTATGCCGTGAGTTTCGACACCGAGGCCGGTGAACTCGTCAGCGATGAAATCGCCATCTTCCTGACGCGCAACGCACTTGTGACGGTGCGGGGGGATAGCGGCTTCGACATGGGCAAAGTGCAGGCGCGGTGGGCGGATTCGTCCGATTTGGTTTCGGCCGGTGCATCCCACCTGCTCTGGGGCTTGCTCGACGTGATTGTGGACGGTTATTTCGAAACCGTGGAGTCGCTCGATGTCGAAATGGAGAAACTCGAAGAGGCCGTCTTTGATGAGCAATCGTCGGCCCGGATCGAAGTGCAAAAGCGATCGTACGAACTGCGCAAGTCGCTCGTGGTGTTGCGTCGACTCACGGTGCCGATGCGAGAGGTCATCAACCCGCTGATTCGTCACGACCTGAAACTCATCAATGCGCGCATGGTTCCCTACTTCCAAGACATTTACGATCACGTCATTCGTGTCGCCGACTGGACCGAATCGTTGCGCGACCTCGTGACGACCCTGCTGGAAACAAATCTGACCATTCAGGGGAACCGCATGAACCTGATCATGAAAAAGGTGACGAGCTGGGCGGCCATCATCGCCGTGCCGACGGCAATCACCGGTTTCTACGGGCAGAACATTCCCTACCCGGGCTACATGGCGGAGTGGGGCGTCTGGGTTTCCGTCGGCGTGACCGTACTCGCCTCCATTGCGCTCTATGTTGTTTTCAAGTGGCGAAACTGGCTCTGAGCCAGGCGCCACCATTGGAATGATTGTGAGTTCAACGTGAGCCGTCCGGCCATTCGTGTCGCCATCGTGGAAGATCAGGTCTTGATGCTCGACCTGCTCGCCACGGCGTTGCGGCGCCAACCAGAGCTCGAGGTGGTGTTCACCGCGTCGACGGTGGCGCAGGCGCGCGAGCAGTTCGAAAAATTCGAGGTCGACGTCGCGGTACTCGACATCGACTTGCCCGATGGCAATGGTGTCGGACTCGGAGTTGCGCTGAGCCGAGAGTTTCCACGACCCGCCATCGTGCTTCTCTCGGCGAATGACATGCTCGAGCTTTTTCACGCATTGCCCGGCGAGGTCAGAGCAACCTGGAGTTACCTGTCAAAGACCTCCACGACAGATATCTCGGTACTCGTGCGCACCATTGTGGCAACGGCACAAGGCCAGAGTGTGGTCGACCCGGCATTGGTCGACCGGTCGACTCCGCGGCCGGGCAGTCGGGTATCCACGCTCACACCACGCCAATTTGATGTGTTGCGCTGCCTCGCGCGTGGACTCTCGAATCAGGCCATCGCCGACGACCTCAACGTGGGGCTGAACTCCGTCGTGAACCATCTCACGGCAATCTATGCGACGCTCGGCATTCCCGACGAGGCAAACCCGAGGGTGCACGCCGTACTCGAGTTTTTGAACGACACCACGCGAGACGGTTAGCCGGATGAGCGACTCTCGCGCTCGTCTGACCGATGTCGTTGCTGCCGGCTTGGTCGCCGCGTCGGCTCCCGCCTTGTTTGTTGCGCGGGGTTCCGTGCTCGCTGCGGTTTTGGGTTACGCGGCGTTGACGGCGGGAGTGGCGCTCGCCTCGGCGCGCAATCGCGCCCTCGCGCGCGACCTCTCGCTCATCGCCGTGCCACTGCTGCTGATTAGCCTGATCTCGGTCGAAGCAAATCTCGAGTGGGGCAACATCGCGCTGATGGGATCCGTACTGACCGCGTGCGTGGCGTATCCCTATCTGATGAGTCGCTTCGTTTTTCGCGAGCACGCGGTGCGATTCCCGGGTCGTCCGGGCGAACCCTGGTCGCGAGGGGAGTGGGCGTGGCTTGCGGCCGTGCTGGTGCTTGGCTACAGCATCCTGCCGGTCTTTTTCATTACCTCTGGGAGCTACCAGAATTGGCCCGCGGTCGAGAGTCCGAGTGAGATTGCACGTCTGTTCGTGGGTGTGGGTTTCGTCGGCATTTGGGACGAGCTTTTCTTCATTTGCGTCGTCTTTGCGCTGTTGCGCCGGCACTTTTCGCTGTGGGTGTCAAACGTGCTGCAGGCCATCGTGTTCGCCTCGTTTTTGTGGGAGCTGGGCTACCGGTCGTGGGGTCCGGCTCTGACCGTGCCATTCGCCCTCATTCAGGGCTGGATATTCGAGAAGAGTCGCTCAGTGTTCTACATCGTCACCGTGCACCTGCTGTTTGACGTCGTCGTCTTTCTCGTTCTCGTCTACGCGCATCACCCGACCTGGGTACCGATATTTCTCGTCCCCCCGCCGGCTGCGATGCCCTGACCCGGCGGCATCGCACAACGCGAGGTTATTGCTGCGGCCGGTTTTTCAGCATGATGCGGCGACCCAAACGAATCACGGTTTTGCGCGGGGCAAAACGCGATGCCGCTGCACCCCACCAGTTGCCCACGCCCGAGATGACGAACGGGTTCGGGCGGCGGCGGTCGAGCATCCTCATCGCCTTCGCAACGACGACGGGAGACTCTTGCAGCGGGCCGGCAATAGCATCTGATCCAGCAACGTCGAAGAACTCCGTGCGTGTTGGTCCGGGGCACAGCGCGAGTGCGTGCACGTTCGTGTGTTCGAGTTCGCCCCACATGGCTTCGGTGAACGAGAGCACGAATGCCTTTGTCGCGGCATACACGCCGAGGTAGGGGAGTGACTGGAATGCAGCCGTGCTCGCCACGTTGAGAACGACGCCGTCGTTTCGC
>JBMOEY010000065.1:0-8430 GCA_049314515.1 Microbacteriaceae bacterium | reverse complement strand
CTCGGTCGCGACCAGTTCCGCAAGCTGAAGGTCTACTCCGGCCCCGAGCACCCGCACGCTGCCCAGCAGCCCAAGGTGTACACCCTTTCCCAGGTCGCTCAGTAAGCGCCGACGAGTATTTAGACATAAGGACTGAGACACATGGCTGACATTGAAAACGCTGACATTGAAGCGGACGAGACCGGCGAATTGACCGAATACTCGACCGAGACTCCGGTCGCAAAGGCCCCCAAGGCACCGCGCGCCGTGCTGAACGTTCCTGGCGCGGCCGTAGGCCGTCGCAAGCAGGCCATCGCTCGCGTTCGTCTCGTGCCGGGATCGGGCAAGATCACCGTCAATGGTCGCGACCTTGAAAACTATTTCCCGAACAAGCTGCATCAGCAGCTCATCAGTGACCCGTTCACGATTCTCGAACTCAATGGTTCGTACGACGTTGTCGCGCGGATCACGGGTGGAGGGCCGTCTGGTCAGGCCGGCGCTTTGCGTCTGGGTATTGCTCGCGCCCTCAACGAAATTGACGCGGAGAACAACCGCGCCACGCTCAAGAAGGCCGGCTTCCTTAGCCGCGATGCGCGCGTGAAGGAACGCAAGAAGGCCGGTCTCAAGAAGGCCCGTAAGGCTCCGCAGTTCTCGAAGCGCTAGTCGTTTCGCTCGGGTTCTCCCATGGGTCGCCTGTTCGGAACCGACGGCGTTCGAGGCCTGGCCAACCGTGATCTCACGGCTGACCTCGCTCTCGGGCTTGCTCAGTCTGCCGCCGTCGTTTTGACGAGTGGTCGTTACGCCGACAAACGTCGGGCAGAAGGTCGTCGTCCGACGTGCGTCGTTGCGCGTGATCCCCGCATTTCGGGCGAGTTTTTGACGGCCGCAGTAAACGCGGGACTTGCCAGCTCGGGAATCGACGTGCTCGACGCGGGTGTGGTGCCGACACCAGCGGCGGCTTTTCTCGTGGCCGACGTCGGGGCTGACTTTGGCGTGATGATTTCCGCTTCACACAACCCGGCTCCTGACAATGGCATCAAGTTTTTTGCGGTCGGTGGCGTCAAACTTCCGGATGAGGTCGAAGACCGCATTGAGGAACATCTCGGTATTGAGAAGCTCTTGCCGACCGGTGGTGATGTGGGGCGCATCCATCGTCTGGCAGATGCCGAGGATCGTTACGAGTTGCATTTACTCGGGAGCCTTCCGCATCGACTCGACGGCCTCCACGTGGTGCTCGACTGTGCGCACGGTGCCGCGAGCGCCATTAGTCCTGCGGTATTTGCCAATGCGGGAGCGCGAGTCACGGTCATCGGTAACGACCCAGACGGTCTGAACATCAACGACGGCGTCGGATCGACGCACCTGGACGTGCTCGCGCGCGCCGTCGTCGAACTCGGCGCCGATGTCGGAATTGCCCATGATGGTGACGCCGATCGCTGCCTCGCCGTCGATGCACAGGGCACCATTGTCGACGGAGATCAAATCATGGCCATTTTGGCCGTGGCTATGAAAGAGCGCGGGCATCTCGCTGCGGACACATTAGTCACCACCGTGATGAGCAACCTTGGTTTGCATCGCGCCATGTCAGAGCATGGAATATCGATCGTGACAACGGCGGTGGGTGACCGGTATGTTCTCGAGGCACTCGGCGAAGGTGGGTTCACTCTCGGGGGCGAGCAGTCGGGCCACGTCATCATGACCGAGTACGCGACGACCGGTGACGGAATTCTTACCGGCCTGCACCTTGTTGCCGAGATGGCGCGAACGGGCAAGACGCTCGCCGAACTCGCCGCCATTATGACCGTCTTTCCACAAGTTTTGGTCAATGTGCGTGACGTGAATCACAGCGCGTTGGCTGAGAATGACGGCGTTGCCGCCGCAGTGGCAATCGCGGAGTCCGAACTGGGGGACACGGGCCGGGTACTACTCCGACCGTCGGGAACGGAGCCCATGGTTCGTGTCATGGTCGAGGCCGAGAGCCAAGAAGTTGCGGATGCGCAGGCCCATGCGCTGGCCGAAATTGTGCGGGTCGAACTCTCGCTCTAGCTAAATCTTGCGAAGCAGCACACTCTTCACCGAGTGGTCGGGTCCTTTGCGCAAGACCAACCGGGCCCGAGACCTCGTGGGCCGGATATTTTGCTCGAGGTTTGGCATGTTGATGCGTTGCCAGTAGTCCCGTGCGATGTCGAGCGCTTCGCTTTCGGAGAGGCTGGCGAATCGATGGAAGTAGGACTTCGGGTCAGAGAATGCCCCGCGCTGCAACGTGAGAAAGCGGTCTTCGTACCAACTCGCGATGTCCGCGGAGCGAGCATCCACGTACACACTGAAATCAAAAAGGTCGCTCACGGCCATGCCCCCACCAATCGGCGGTTGCAAAACGTTGAGACCTTCAACGATGAGGATGTCGGGGCGGGCGACCGTAACAAATTCGCCGGGCACGATGTTGTAGTCAAGGTGCGAGTAAACCGGGGCTTTTGCCTCGTCAGCGCCGCTCTTGATTTCACTCACGAAGTTGAGCAGAGCACGACGGTCGTACGACTCGGGGAAGCCCTTTCGGTCGAGCATCCCCCGCGCTTCCAGCACCTCGTTGGGGTAGAGAAAACCGTCCGTTGTGACGAGTGCGACGTTTGGGGTTTCTTCCCAGCGTGCGAGCAAGAACTGCAAAAGCCGTGAGACGGTCGACTTACCGACCGCCACCGAACCGGCCACCCCAATGACGAACGGTGTGCTGGATGCTTGACGTTGCAGAAACCCATTTGTCGCCGAGTAGAGCTCCCTCGCCCCGTGCGCATAGAGCCACAGCAACCGACTCAACGGACGGTAAATGTCGTCCACTTCGTCGACGTTCAAACGGTCACCGAGCCCGCGCACGCTTTCGAGATCCTCGGGAGAAAGTCGTTGCCCGGTAAGCGGTGCGAGTGCGGCCCAGTCGGCACGGGGAATTTCGACGAATGGTGTCGACTCGATGACGCTCAAGGGGGCGGTCGGGTCTGGCACCGGGGCGTCATCAAACACGGCTCTATTCTGCCCTGCCCTGGGGGCGCGCGTCGCGCGGGTGCCGACTTGAGGCACCGCATGGCGTCACCGCACCCGTAAACTTGAGATTATGTGCGGAATCGTGGGATATGTCGGAAGCCAAGACTCACTTGGGGTGTTGCTGGGCGGCTTGAAGCGCCAGGAATACCGTGGCTACGACTCCGCGGGAGTCGCAATTTTGAGTGACGCGGGTGAACTTGTCATGGCCAAGAAGGCTGGCAAGTTGCAGATGCTCGTTGACAATCTGTCAGCGCATCCCTTGGCTTCTGGGCACACGGGCATTGGTCACACTCGTTGGGCGACGCACGGCGCACCGATTGATGTGAATGCGCATCCGCACGTGGCCGACGGCGGGCGCTTGGCGCTGATTCACAACGGGATTGTTGAAAATTTTTACGAAATCAAGGCAGAACTCGTCGCGCGCGGGCACGAATTTGTTAGCGAAACCGACACCGAAGTGGCCGCCGTTCTGCTGGCAGACAACTATGCCGAGACGGGTGACCTGCGTGTCGCGTTCGCTCGCACAGTGAATCGACTCGAGGGCGCCTTTACGCTGCTGGCGATGCATGCCAACGAGCCGAACCTGATTGTCGCGGCCCGGCATAATTCTCCACTGGTCATCGGCTTTGGCGAGGGCGAAAACTTCCTGGGTTCAGATGTGGCGGCGTTTGTCGAATTCACGCACCGGGCGGCGGCCGTGGGCCAAAACCAAATCGTCGCCATTACGCCGGACTCGGTAACCGTGACGACCTTTGATGGCGAACGGGTTGTGCCCGAGGAGTTCGACATCGAGTGGGACGCCTCGGCAAGTGAAAAGGGTGGCTGGCCGAGTTTCATGTCGAAAGAGATTTCGGAGAATCCCGATGCGGTGGCCAACACGATTCGTGGACGAATCCATGACGGCATGGTGGTCGTTCCCGAGATCGACGCATTTGGCCCGGAGTTTTTGAGCGATGTCTCGCGCATCATTTTGCTAGCCTGCGGCACGGCTTCGTACGCGGGACTTGTCGGTTCTTACGCAATTGAAAAATGGGCGGGTATTCCCGTGGATGTTCAACTCAGCCACGAGTTCCGTTATCGTGACCCGGTCATTACTCCGACGACACTGGTCATTTCCATCAGCCAGTCGGGTGAGACGATGGACACGCTCATGGCCGTGCGTTATGCGAGCGAACGCGGCGCAAAAACCATCTCAATATGCAACACACAGGGCGCGACGATTCCACGTGAGTCGGACGCTGTTGTTTACACGCACGCCGGCCCCGAGGTTGCAGTGGCATCGACCAAGGCTTTTGTCGCTCAAATCACTGCGCTCTACTTGATTGGCCTGCACATCGCTCGCGTTCGTGGCACGGTGCCCGACGCACTTCTTCAGCACAGCGCTCAAGAGCTGATCGACTTGCCCGCAAAGCTCGCGGAGGTGCTCACCGTCGGTGAAGAAATTCGCACGCTGGCCAAGTGGATGAGCGACTCGCAGGCCGTTTTGTTCCTCGGACGAAATGTGGGGTTCCCCATTGCGCTCGAAGGCGCACTCAAGCTCAAAGAACTTGCGTACATTCACGCCGAAGGTTTTGCCGCCGGAGAATTGAAGCACGGGCCCATCGCCCTGATCGATCACGGCCAACCGGTCTTTGTCATTGTGCCGAGTCCGCGTAATTCCGCAGAGATGCATTCCAAGGTCATCAGCAACATCCAAGAAATTCGGGCTCGAGGCGCACGCGTGATTGCCATCGCCGAAGCGGGCGACGCCGCGGTGCTGCCGTTCGCCGACGAAGTCATTCGCATTCCACTCGCGGGGCCGCTGTTTGAGCCGATTCTCGCTGTCGTTCCGCTACAGATTTTTGCGATGGAACTCGCTGATGCGAAGGGCCTCGATGTTGACCAGCCCCGAAACCTCGCTAAGTCGGTTACGGTCGAGTAACGCGAACGGGGTGCCCATGATTGTCGGAATCGGAGTGGATGCTGTCGACATCGAACGCTTCACGGCGGCACTCGAGCGCACGCCTGGTCTCGCATCCCGACTGTTCACCCTCGGTGAGCGCGGTCTTTCCCCCGCCTCGCTGGCCGCACGATTCGCGGCTAAAGAAGCACTGATCAAGGCGTTCGGTGAGTCGGGCAGCATGGGTTGGCACGACGTGAGCGTGGTCAAAGACGAGGCGGGCAAGCCGTCGTTCGTGCTTGCCGGTGAGGCTCTCAAAATGGCGGAAGCCAAGGGCATCACTAACGTGCAGCTATCGCTGTCGCACGATGGAGGCATGGCTGTGGCGTTTGTCGTGGCGGAAGGCGCGTGACAATCCTTCCGGTCGATGGACCATTTCGCGAAGCGGTTATCGATCTGGGCGCTGTGCGCGACAACGTGTCGAACCTTCGTGCGCGTGTGGCAACGCAGTACTTTCTTGCCGTCGTGAAGGCAAACGCGTACGGTCACGGCATGGTACCGGTGGCCCGTGCGGCGCTGGCCGGGGGTGCAACTCACCTCGGAGTTGCCGACATCACTGAGGCGCTCGAGCTCCGGTCTGCCGGCATCGAGGCGCCCATCCTGACCTGGCTTCACGACCCGAATGAAAACTTTATCGCCGCCGTTTCGGCCGGCATCACGGTGTGCGTGTCGACTGAAGAGCAATTATCGGCAGTAGCGCGAGCGGGAGAACTCGCGGGCCGTGCGGGCGAGCCCCCCGTCGTGCACATCAAAATCGACACCGGTTTGAGCCGAAACGGTGCCGCCGAGAGCACGTGGGCGGATATCTTTGGGCACGCGGCGAGCCTCGAGAAGTCTCAGAGAATTCGGGTTGAAGGCGTCTTTTCGCATCTGTCGAACGCTTCCGCCGCCGACGATCTCGCCCAAGCTCGCCGATTTGAATCCGGAATTGACCGCGCACGTGCGGTTGGCCTGAATCCTTCGATTCGACACTTGTCGGCAAGTCACGCGGCTCTCACCTTGCCCGATTTGTCCTACGACATGGTGCGCATGGGAATCGCCATATATGGAATCTCACCCGACGACTCGGTAGCGCCACAAGAATTTGGATTGCGCCCCGTCATGACGCTTCGTGGGCGTGTGACAGCAGTTCGAGAAGTGCCAGCGGGCCAGGGAGTTAGCTACGACCTGACTTATCGCACCGAGAAAGCGACCCGACTCGCGCTCGTCCCTCTTGGCTATCGTGAAGGTGTGCCGCGAGCGGCAAGCGATCGGGGGCCGGTGACGCTGCGCGGCACGCGCTTGAGGGTGGCGGGCCGCGTCGCGATGGATCAATTCGTTGTCGACTGCGGTGACACTCAGGTTGTCATCGGTGATGAGGTTGTGCTGTTTGGTGATCCCGAGCGGGGACATCCGACAGTTGCCGACTGGGCTGCGGCCACCAACACAATTGGGTATGAGGTGGTCACCCGTCTGGGAGGACGCCTCGCTCATACGTTTGTGGACTCGTGACGCTCATGAGTACTCACCCTCGTAGCGAAACGCGCACGATTAATACTCCGGATGCGATGCACGACCTTGGGATGGAACTCGCTCGCACACTTCGGGCGGGCGATGTTCTCGTGCTGACCGGACCACTCGGAGCAGGCAAAACTACCCTCACGCGCGGAATCGGCGAAGGTCTCAACGTTCGTGGTCCCGTGACGAGCCCGACATTTGTGCTTGCTCGAACACACCCGGGCCTCAGCGGTGGCGCACCGCTTGTGCATGTCGACGCCTACCGACTTTCCTCGGCGCTAGAACTCGACGATCTCGACATTGACTTCGCTGGTTCGATAACGGTGATCGAATGGGGTCGAGGACTTGTCGAGCAGATTGTCAGTTCGTGGCTAGACGTAGAGATTGAGCGACCACATGGCGCGGGTGACGAAGATGGCGACCGAGGCACCGACGCGTCCCCCGACGAAACCGTCGTCGAACCTCGAACGGTCACCATCACGGGGCACGGGCCGAGGTGGACGGCATGATTCACCTCTGTATCGATACCTCTATCGGCACCAGTGTTGCCGTGACCGACGGCTCTGTCATTCGAGCTGAGGTTAACGAGTTTGATTCCATGCGTCACGCCGAGGTCATCGGCGATCTCATTTGCGCGGCGTTCGAGCTCGCCAACGTGACTCACGCCGACATTGAGGCGGTTGTCGCGGGCGTGGGCCCGGGACCGTTCACGGGCTTACGCGTGGGGCTGGCAGCGGCATCCGCGTATTCGGTCGGTGCGAACATCCCGTTGCTCTCGGTGGTCAGTCATGACGCCATTGCCATCGAACTCGGTGAAGACGTGTTCGCCGACGAAGTGGAATTCGTTGTGACGACGGATGCGCGCCGCCGTGAAATCGCGTGGAGTCGGTATGTCGTTCTCGACCCGGCTGCAAGACCAGCCGATCGCTTTGTGCGAGTTGCGGGTCCGGCGCTTGTCGTTGCGGACGACGAGCTGCTCACTCACTTGCCTCGTGTGGATGCCGACCACGTTTCGGCGGGTCGATTGGGTCTCATCGCGCAAGCAGCGATGGAAGGCGACACTCCGTTGCCACCTTTTGAGCCGTTGTATTTGCGTTCGCCCGACGTGACGATGTCGTCAGGTCCGAAGCGGGTGAGCTAGGTGAGTACGCAGAGACCTTCTGGCCAGCCTGGCCAGCCTGGCCCCATCGATCCGCGCTCAGCGGGCATCCGTGTTCGTCATGCCGACGCGGCTGATCTCGACCAGATTTTTGCGATTGAGGTCGACGTTTTTGAGTCCGATGCGTGGTCACGCGACCTCATGCACGACGAGCTTGTCGACAAGAACTGCCACTATGTGGTTGCCGTGACCGATGCGCCCGAAACCATCGTGGGCTACGGAGGTGTGCTGGCACCCCGAGGTTCCGGCGATGCTGACATACAGACCATCGCAACGGTTCCGGCGGCTCGCCGACGCGGGGTTGGACGCGTCATCATGAACGAATTGCTTGTCGCGGCCCAAGATGCCCGCGCCCATCGCGTTTTCCTCGAAGTGCGTGCGGACAACCCCATTGCAATGGGCTTGTATCGATCGCTCGGATTCGCAGAGATTGGCGTTCGCGAGGGGTACTACCAACCCGACAATGTCGACGCGGTTATCATGCGACTCGATTTGGGTGGGCAGCCATGAATCGGGATGCACCACTCGTGCTCGGCATCGAGTCAAGTTGTGACGAGACCGGGGTCGGAATCGTGCGAGGTCGAGAGCTGCTCGCGAACGTGATTGCGTCGTCGATGGATGAGCACGCCCGGTATGGCGGCGTCGTTCCCGAAGTGGCGGCGCGCGCGCACCTCGAGGCGATGGCGCCCACGATTCGCGAAGCGGTGGAGCGCGCGGGTATCTCGCTCAACGATCTCGATGCGGTTGCCGTTGCTCACGGCCCGGGTCTTGCCGGCGCGCTCATGGTCGGTGTCGGAGCAGCGAAGGCACTCGCCTTGTC
>JBMOEY010000064.1:0-8470 GCA_049314515.1 Microbacteriaceae bacterium | reverse complement strand
CAGCAAGCCCTTTAGTCGGGCAAACAACGCTCTGCTCGAGTTCGGCGTCGAGCCTGTCGAATGGTCGCTCTAACTGCCGGAACGCACGGTCGCGCGACCGATTGAGTGATACGTGACGCCCTTCTTCTGCATGTCTTCGGGGGCAAAGAGGTTTCGACCGTCAAACACGGTGTTCGTAGACAACACCTGCGCGAGCTGCTTAAGGTCGGCGTTGCGGAACTCGGCCCACTCGGTCACGATGATGAGGGCATCGGCTCCGGTGAGCGCCTCGGTCGACGACGCGGCGAAGGACACGAGCGGGTGCGAAATAACCTTTTTCGTCGCATCCATCGCCACTGGGTCGTACGCAACGACCTTGGCGCCGCGCGAGGTCAGGTCGCTGATGAGTTGCAAACTTGTCGCCTCACGAATGTCGTCGGTGTTGGGCTTGAACGAGAGACCCCACACGGCAAAGGTCATGCCGGCGATGTCGCCATATTCGGCCATCACTTTTTCGGTGAGACGGCTCTTCGCCGCGGTATTGACTGCCTCGACGGCCTCGAGAATTTTGAGTCCGGGGAGGCCGGACTCTCGAGAGGTTCGAATGAGCGCCTGGACGTCTTTCGGAAAACACGAACCGCCGTATCCGACACCCGCATTGAGAAATGCGTTGCCGATTCTCTGGTCGCTACCGATACCACGGCGAACATCATCGATGTTGGCACCAACCTGCTCGGCGAGGACCGCGAGTTCGTTCATGAAGCTGATGCGCGTGGCGAGCATGGCGTTCGCCGCGTATTTGATGAGTTCGGCGCTGCGAACCGAGGTCACATGCAAGCGACTGGAATCCGAGAGGAGGGGCTTGTAGAGCAACCTCATCGCCTTGATTGATTTTTTGTCTTCGCTACCGATAACAACGCGGTCGGGGTTCATAAAGTCATCGATAGCCGCGCCCTCTTTGAGAAACTCCGGATTCGACACTACCGAGAAGCCAAAGTCGACGCCCCGTTCGGTCAGAATGCCGGCAACGATGTCGTCAACCTGCGCGCCCGTGCCGACGGGAACCGTGCTTTTGTTGATGACGACGCCGTAACGATTCATCGAACGCGCGATGTTGGTGGCGGCGGCATGAACGTATTGAATATCGGCGGATCCATCCTCGTTCGGGGGAGTGCCCACCGCGATGAAGTGGTAGTCACCGTGCACCGCAGCCTCGGTCGGATCCGTTGTGAAGCGCAGGCGCCCGGCCGCAACATTTCGTCGAACGGTCTCTTCGAGCCCGGGTTCGTAGATGGGGACGTGACCCGACTGCAGCGAGGCAACCTTCGCCGCATCGATGTCGAGGCACACCACGTCGTTGCCGAGATCCGCCAGGCACGCGCCCGTCACGAGTCCGACGTAGCCCGTCCCGATAACTGAAACTTTGAGGTCCACCTGATGCGCCTTTTCTGAAAACTTGTGGCGCACGCGGCGCCGGACCGCTTTAGGCTACCTTAGGTTCCTTTCACCATTCTTAATGAGCGAGACGGTGCGTGATGCTCGAGTCGGAGTACATGAAGCCACGGCAGTTGCCCCGGCACCTGCAACCCGTGGTGCAACCCGAGCCGCCGTTTTCCTTCACGATTCGGGATGCGCGTGCCGAGGATTTGCCGGACGTTCGCGAGATCTACAACCACTACGTGCGCAACAGTGTCGTTACCTTCGACGAGGACGAAATGTCACTCAAAGAATGGCGTGCCAAGTTCGCCTATCTCGTCAAGCTCGACATGCCGTTCATCGTGGCCGAGTCACCCTCGGGGCAGGTCTTGGGTTATGCGCTCGTCACCCCATGGAAACAGAAAAAGGCTTACCGCTACACGGTTGAAAATTCGATTTACCTCGGTCCGGCCTCGACGGGTAAGGGCCTTGGACGCGCACTACTGGGCGAGCTCCTCGATCGTTCGGCTGCCGCGGGAATTAAGGAAATCATCGCGGTGATTGCCGATTCGGGTGCGGAAGGGTCCATCGCACTGCATGAGCAATTCGGGTTCGAAGAAGTGGGGCGAATGGGCAAAGTCGGTTTCAAGTTCGGTCGATGGCTCGGCACCGTGCTCCTGCAGAAGTCGCTCAAAAAACCTCGAACCAAGAACGCTTAGCGACCTTCAAATACCGGCGGTAATTTCGTCAGATAACTCTCAAACGCGATGGCTGCGTCGCGTGAACTCATGAGTTTCACCAACTCTGGTTGCAATGCAGCAACGGCAGCAGCCTCGGATGCCCGTGCGGCAAGTCGCGCGTTCCGCAGTGTTGCGGTCACCGCGAGCGGTGCCGCGCTCGCGATGCGGTTGGCAATCTCGAGTGCGCGCGCCTCGACCTGTTCTACTGCGACGACATCTTGCACGAGACCCATGCGGTGCGCCTCTGGCGCATCGAAGGTGTCGCCCGTGAGCATCCACCTCATCGCATTTCCCCACCCGCAGCGCGAGGCGAACCGCAGGGTGGCACCGCCAAACGGAAGTATTCCCCGCTGAACCTCCAGTTGGGCGAAGGCGGTGTTGTCTGCGGCGACAGCGACGTCGGCGGCAAGAATCAGCTCGATGCCGAGAGTAAAACAGGTTCCTTTCACGCCGATCACGACGGGCTTGGACACGGGAGTCGTCGCCACACCCCACGGGTCGATGCCGCCCTCGGGAACCATGTCGAGGCCGTTGGCCGTAAGTCGTGGCGTGATGTCAGCCAGGTCGAGCCCACCCGTGAAATGGTCGCCTTCGGCGAGAACAACGCCGACGCGCAGTGTGTTGTCGGATTCCAGCTGGGCAAAAGCGAGCGATAGTTCGGACAACATTTGCATGTCTGCCGCGTTTCGCTTCTCGGCGCGATTGAGCCTCATCACGAACACGTGTCCCTCACGAGAAGTCAGCACTCGATCAGTCATGGTTATCTCCGAAATCTTCGTTGACACGCTGAGCAAGTCGCTCAGCGAGAGCCTCATCCCATTCGCGCAGGGGGGCCATTCCAATTGTTGCCCACGCTTCGTGGCCGAGTACAGAGTAGGGCGGGCGCGGGGCGGGGCGAACAAAGCTCGATGAATCGGTGGGTTGAATTCGCTGGGGGTCTCGACCCGT
This sequence comes from Microbacteriaceae bacterium, assembly GCA_049314515.1. Lineage (GTDB taxonomy): Bacteria > Actinomycetota > Actinomycetes > Actinomycetales > Microbacteriaceae > RFQD01. Next base: position 5,387 of record JBMOEY010000064.1, on the reverse strand, counting down.
CAATTCACATACGCGTTGGGCGAGTCCAAACCACGTCGTCTCTCCGGAGTTGGTGGCGTGAAAGATTCCCGCGGGGACGGTGGCCGCAACCATGTCGGCGATGCGCAGTGCAACATCACGCGACCACGTCGGTTGACCGTGTTGATCCTCTACCACGTTGATCGTGTCGCGCTCACTCAACAATCGGAGAATTGTGTCGACAAAATTGGGGCCGTGCACGCCGTAGAGCCACGCCGTTCGCAAAATTGCGGATCCCTCGGCGTGTGCCTCGAGCACGAGTTCTTCACCGGCCGCCTTCGTGCGACCGTACGCTGAGACCGGGTCACGTGGGGTGTCTTCCGCATAGGGTGTGTGAGCGCGTCCGTTGAACACGTAATCGGTGGAGAGGTGGATCAGCCGTGCACCGACTTCGTGAGCCGCAATGGCGAGGTTTTGCGCGCCGCGCGCGTTCACGCCGAAGGCCTGATTTTCATGCGATTCGGCGTCGTCGACCTTCGTGTACGCCGCACAGTTGATCACCACATCGTGCGCTGACACCGCTGAGCGCACCGCCTGAGCATCTTCGATGTCGAGGTCAGCACGAGAGAGGGCCGTCACCTCGTGAGCCGAAAGCACGTCAACGAGGTCGGTGCCCAGCATGCCCGTGGCGCCGGTGACGAGAATACGTGTCACGATTAGCTCAAGGCGGCGCGAGCCTTCAGCGGCTCCCACCAGGCTCGGTTATCGCGGTACCACTGCACCACCTCGGCCAACCCGCGTTCGAACGGCACCTGCGGTTCGTAACCCAACTCCGTGCGAATCTTTGTGATGTCGACCGAGTAACGCAGATCGTGGCCGAGGCGATCGGCGACATGGTCAACGAACGACCAGTCCTTTCCCGTGGCGTCGAGCAACAGCTGAGTCAGTTCTTTGTTCGTCAACTCGGTGCCACCACCAATGTTGTACACCTCGCCGGCGCGCCCACGGGTCAGAACGAGCGCAATTCCGCGGCAGTGGTCATCCACGTGGAGCCAGTCGCGTACGTTATTTCCTTCGCCGTAGAGCGGAACGTGCGTGTCGTCGATGAGATTTGTGACGAATAACGGAATGACCTTCTCAGGAAAATGGTAGGGACCATAGTTGTTGCTGCAGCGCGTGATCGAAATGTTGAGACCGTGCGTGCGGTGATAGGCGCGAGCGAGCAGGTCGGAACCGGCCTTTGATGCCGAGTAGGGCGAGTTCGGCTCGAGTGGCCACGTTTCTGGCCAGGAACCTTCGCTAATGGAGCCGTAGACCTCATCGGTCGATACATGAACGAAGCGCGCGAGGTCGTGACGCAGTGCCGCGTCGAGCAGGCGCTGCGTACCGACAACGTTCGTCTCGACAAAGATGGACGCGTCGCGCACCGATCGGTCGACATGTGATTCTGCGGCAAAGTGAACGACGGCATCCACTTCGCGGAACAGGGTGTCGAGCAAGTCTGCGTCTCGGATGTCGCCGTGGACGAAGGAGTATCGGGGTGACTCCGCAACGGGCGCGAGGTTGGCGAGATTGCCCGAGTAGGTGAGTGCGTCCAAGACCACAACATGCGCGCCCTCGAGACCCGGATACGCGTCGGTCACCAACTTGCGAACAAAGTTGGACCCAATGAATCCGGCCCCGCCGGTGACAAGAATTCGCACACCCGAATTCTAGTGGCGGGCAAATCGATAGGCTTGGCGCGTGCAAATTCGTGAACTGACTATTGCGGGTGCCTTTGAGGTGACGCCGAAACAGTTCACTGATGACCGAGGGCTTTTTCTCGAAACGTATCGATTCGACGCACTCTCGGAGGCCGTGGGACACGCGATCGACGTGCGGCAGGTGAACACGTCCGTGTCACGTAAAGGCGTTGTACGCGGTATTCATTTTGCGCAGGTGCCGAGAGGGCAAGCCAAGTACGTCACGGTGACACGCGGTGCGGTTATTGACTATTGCATCGACATCCGAGTCGGCTCTCCTACATTTGGTCAGTGGGATGCCATTCGACTCGATGACGTCGAGCGGCGTTCTGTTTATTTGCCCGAAGGACTCGGTCATGCGTTCGTTTCGTTGTCTGATGACTCGACGGTTACCTACCTTGTTTCCGATGTTTTTCAGCCCACTCGAGAACACGGCATCAACCCTCTCGATTCGCGCATCGGGCTCACCTTTGAGTTACCCGCTGAAGAGCTTGTATTGAGCGACAAGGATGCGCAGGCTCCAACCTTGGCCGAGGCCGAAGCTGCTGGCATCCTGCCTCAGTACGACGACTGTCTCGTGTGGTACGCGAGTTTGAACACGGGAAAGTAGACCTTCATGCGCGGGATTATTCTGGCCGGCGGATCTGGCACACGGTTGTGGCCCATCACCAAGGGCATTTCCAAGCAACTCATGCCCATCTATGACAAGCCCATGGTCTACTACCCGCTGTCGACGCTCATGATGGCGGGAATCAACGAAGTGCTCGTCATCACAACTCCCGAGTACAACGATCAGTTCCGCGCCCTGCTCGGTGACGGGTCGGCGTTCGGAATGCGCATCGACTATGCCAGCCAGCCGTCTCCGGATGGCCTGGCTCAGGCGTTCATCATCGGTGAGGACTTCATTGGTGAGGAGTCGGTGGCGCTCGTGCTCGGTGACAACATTTTTCATGGCGCGGGACTCGGTGGGGCGCTTCGCGGCAACGCCGACATCGAGGGGGCTCTGATCTTTGCGTATCACGTCGCCGAGCCGAGCGCCTACGGAGTGGTCGAGTTTGATGACAATTTCCGCGCGGTGTCCATCGAAGAAAAACCAGCACACCCGAAGAGCAACTTTGCAGTTCCCGGACTCTATTTCTATGACAATCAGGTGGTCGACATCGCGAAAGGAATCACGCCGAGCGCTCGCGGCGAGCTGGAAATCAGCTCGGTCAATGACCACTATTTGCAACAAGGCAACCTGTCGGTTCAGGTTCTCGATCGCGGAACCGCATGGCTTGATACGGGAACATTCGAGTCCATGATGCAAGCCAGCGAGTACGTCAAGGTCATCGAAGATCGTCAGGGCCACAAGATCGGGTGCATCGAGGAGATTGCGTGGCGAAACGGATGGATTTCGTCCGCGGAGTTATCGAGGCTTGCGGCCCCGCTGGAGAAAAGTGGTTACGGTATTTACCTGAAGCGGCTCGCTGCATCGGGTGATCCGAAGGCATGGTGACGTGAGCGAAGCACTTCGCACGCGGCGTCGAGTGCTCGTCATTACGGGTGATCCGATTGCCCCCGTGATGGCGGGTCCGGGGATTCGGGCGTGTGAACTCGCTCGCGTGCTGTCGGCATCGATGGATGTGCGGGTTGCCTCTTTGGCAAGCGTCGCTCCGGTGAATTTGGGTGTTGACGTTGTTGTCGCTGACCGCAGGTCGTTGGTTGCGCACGTGGAGTGGGCCGACGTGGTCATCGTGCAGGGGTTTGTTTTGGGACTGAACCCGTGGATTTCGACGACAAAAAAGGTCATCGTCGCCGACCTTTACGATCCAATGCATTTTGAACATCTCCAGGATGTGCAAGACCGCGATGCGCGAACGGTAACAAAAGAAGTTGATCACACAATCGCTGCGCTGACTCTGCAATTGCGACGCGCCGATTTCTTCATCTGCGCGTCGGACAAACAGCGTGACATGTGGCTTGGCCATCTCGCGGCCGTCGGTCGAGTGAACCCTCTCACCTACGCGGATGATGACACATTGCGCAAGCTCATCGACGTGGTCCCCTTTGGAATATCGGATGAAAAATTTTCCGCCACGCGACACGGTATCAAGGGCGAGGTCGGCGGGATCGGACCCAAAGACAAGGTTGTCCTCTGGGGAGGCGGAATTTACAACTGGTTTGACCCGCTCACTCTCATTCGCGCAATTGGTCAGCTGGCCCAGAAACGACCCACCGTTCGGTTGTTTTTTCTGGGGGTCGGGCATCCGAACCCCGACGTCGTGGCGTCGCAGATGGTGACGAGAGCGCGGTCGCTGGCCGACGAATTGGGACTCACAAACCGGCACGTCTTCTTCAATGAGACCTGGGTGCCATATTCCGAGCGGGCAAACTATCTGGCCGATGCCGACCTCGGAGTGAGCACACACCTCGAGCATCTCGAGACGGCATTTAGTTTCCGCACTCGCATTTTGGATTATTTGTGGGCGGGCCTCCCGATCGTGTCCACCGCGGGCGATTCGTTTGCCGAAAGCATCGAATCATCGGGCGCCGGCATTGTCGTGCCCGAGCGCGACGTGGATGCGCTCACTCGGGCGATGGACTCGTTGTTGTTCACCGCTGCCGGACTCGGTGCGGCCCAGGCGGCCAAGAAACTTGGTTCAACGTTCCGCTGGGCGACCGTCGCGCAACCACTCGTGGCGTATTGTCTCTCGGCGACACCGGCGGCAGACCGGCCTGTCCTTGGGCGTGCTATTCCGACTCGTTTTGCCAGACCCACCTGGCTCTCGGGAAAAATACGCGGCGCCCGTGCAATCTGGCGTGACGGCGGACTGCGCGCCATTAAACGCCGACTGTCGGGGGAGTAATCGCTCCCTGACGAGCGCTGCCGGTAACGTGGAGGCATGACGTTGCCACTGTGGTTCTCTCGCGTTCGCTGGATGATTCTTCTGCCCGTTGCGGTTTTTCTGGGTCTTGGCGCCTGGGCTTTTGCGTCGCCTATTGGCGCGAGTCCCGATGACGACTTCCACTTGGCGAGTATTTGGTGTGCCGGGGGCGATCGGCCGGGATTGTGCGCTCCTGGCGACAAGCCGGGTGAGCGCCGGCTCGATTCTTCTCTGATCAAGGCCGCGTGTTACGCCACCGACTTCACGATGACGGCGCAGTGCCAGAGTTCGCTCTTCCACGCCGACACACCGACCGTTTCGACGTTCCGTGGCTCGTTTTCGAGTAACTACCCACCGATTTATTACTCGGTGATGAACTGGTTTGCGTCGCCCAACATTGTGGTGTCGGCGATTGTCATGAGGTTCGTGAACATCCTCTTCTTCATTGGGTCGGCGATGGCACTGTGGTTCCTGCTGCCCCGAGAATTCCGGAGAACCCAGCTGGTCATGTGGGCCGTGACCCTGGTGCCGCTGGGGTTATTCATCATCGCGTCGAACAATCCCAGTGCATGGGCGATCACGGGCGTTCCGACCGCGTGGTTCGCGCTCTTTGGTTTCTTGCAGAAACCATCGGCTGATGTCGAATGGTCGCCCCGGCGCATTGGCCTTGGCGTGCTTTTCGCGCTCGAGGCATTTCTCGCGTCGGGTGCACGCGGCGACGCGGCCATTTACACAATCCTCGGTTCTCTCGTGGCTATTGCCCTGACCTGGCGACGGTCTCGAAGTTACGCGTACGCGCTGATCCTTCCGGCAGTTTTGG
>JBMOEY010000063.1:0-8539 GCA_049314515.1 Microbacteriaceae bacterium | reverse complement strand
GACGCAGTCGAAAAAGTCGGAAACGGACATCCGGGCACGGCTATCAGCCTTGCCCCCGTCGCGTATTTGCTGTTTCAAAAAGTCATGCGCCGAGACCCACGGGATGACCAGTGGATTGGCCGGGACCGATTTGTGCTCTCGGTCGGCCACTCGTCGTTGACGCAATACGTGCAGCTCTACCTCGGTGGTTATGGTCTCGAGCTCGAGGACCTCAAAGCGTTACGCACGTGGGGTTCGCTCACTCCTGGTCATCCGGAATATGGGCACACCAAGGGAGTCGAAATCACCACCGGACCGCTCGGCCAAGGTCTGGCCTCCGCTGTGGGCTTTGCGTACGCATCGCGTTTTGAGCGCGGGCTCTTCGATCCCGATGCGCCGGCCGGTGCGAGTCCGTTTGATCACTTCATCTATTGCATTGCAGGTGATGGTGACCTCCAGGAAGGAGTGACGGCGGAAGCCTCATCACTGGCAGGTCACCAGAAGTTAGGCAATTTGATTGCCATCTACGACAGCAATCAAATTTCGATTGAGGACGACACAACCATCGCGTTCACCGAAAACGTCGCTCAGCGATATGAAGCCTACGGTTGGCAAGTCTTGACCGTCGACTGGAAGAAGACCGGGACGTATGTCGAGGAACTTGAGGAGCTCAGTGCAGCAATCGACCGCGCCAAAGCGGAGACCTCGAAGCCTAGTCTCATTGTGCTGCGCACCATCATTGGTTGGCCAAGCCCCAAAAAGCAGAACACCGGAAAGATTCACGGTTCGGCTCTCGGTCCCGAGGAGCTGGCCGGACTCAAGGTAAGCCTAGGATTTGACCCGGAATTGTCGTTTGCCGTGGATGACGAGGTTCTGGCGCATTCCCGGAAAGCAATTGACCGCGGTGCGGCGGCGCATGCCGAATGGCAGGTTGAGTTTGAGGCCTGGTCTTCTCGTCACCCGGACCGCAAGGCTCTATTCGATCGCGTCCAATCGGGTGCGCTTCCTGATGGCGTTGCCGACGCATTGCCACTATTTCCCACAGGTGAGATGTCCACTCGAGCGGCCTCGGGCAAAGTGCTCGGCGAACTCGGGGCGGTCATTCCCGAACTGTGGGGCGGTTCAGCGGACCTTGCCGAATCGAACCTGACGACGATAGCGGGTGCGAAGTCTTTCATCCCCGCAGAATGGTCAACCCACGAATGGTCTGGCGACGTGTATGGCCGCACCCTTCATTTTGGGATTCGTGAACATGCCATGGGTGCGATTGTCAACGGAATTGTGTTGCACGGTAAGACGAGAGCCTATGGCGGCACTTTCCTCATCTTCAGTGACTACATGCGTCCGGCGGTTCGACTCGCGGCCCTCATGAAGGTCCCTTCCATATTCGTGTGGACCCATGATTCGGTGGCGCTGGGGGAAGACGGTCCGACCCACCAGCCCATTGAACAACTCGCGACACTTCGAGCGATTCCCGGTCTGGACGTGGTTCGACCCGCCGATGCGAACGAGGTTTCGTTGGCCTGGTTGCGCATCTTGGAGCGACGAAACGGACCTGCGGGTATCGCACTCTCGAGACAGAATATTCCCGTTTTTGAGCGTGGGGACGGTGACGCCACGGATGTGGCCATGGCGTCCGCAGCTAATACGGTGAAGGGTGCGTACGTCCTGATTGATGCCCCCAATGGGAAACCAGATGTTGTGATCATCGCGACAGGTTCGGAGGTGGCGCTCGCCGTCACGGCACGAGAGCACCTCGCCAACGAGGGGATCGCTGCTCGAGTCGTTTCGGCTCCGTGCTTGGAGTGGTTTGACGAACAACCACAGAGTTACCGTGATTCCGTTTTACCACCGACCCTTAAGGCTCGAGTCAGCGTTGAAGCGGGTATCTCGATGTCGTGGGACAAGCTGATGGGGTCGGTCGGCCGAAGCGTCTCGATAGAACATTTCGGTGCTTCAGCCGATTACAAGACTCTTTTCCGAGAGTTTGGAATGACACCAGAAGCCGTGGTCTTGGCGGCGAAGGACTCATTAGCCGCGTCGAAAGTCAATTAGACCGACAACCCTCAACGCAACAAACAACGAAGGAATACATGAACGCTCAGACCCAGTCCCTTTCGAACGCTGGCGTCAGCATTTGGCTCGACGATCTCTCGCGCAGCGCTCTCTCGACGGGAAAACTTGCCCGTTTAGTATCGGAAGCAAATGTTGTCGGAGTAACGACCAACCCAACAATTTTTGCGGGAGCACTGACCGACGGAGAGAGTTACGCTGCTCAGGTGTCGCAACTGGCGCTTTCCGGTTCGGACGCCGAATCGGCCGTTTTCGAGATTACGACGGACGACGTCGCCAACGCTTGCGACCTGTTTTCGCCTATCTATCAGGCAACGCACGGTGTCGATGGTCGGGTTTCAATTGAAGTGTCGCCCACCCTCGCCCATGACGCAGTCGGCACGATTTCCGAGGCCAAGCGCCTCTGGTCCAAAGTGAATCGTCCCAACGCGCTCATCAAAATTCCCGCAACACTGGCCGGCTTGGACGCCATCACCGAAGTCATTGGCGCGGGGATTTCTGTGAATGTCACTCTAATTTTTTCACTTGAGCGTTACGAGGCAGTGATTGACGCCTATCTCTCCGGACTGGAAAAGGCTCAGTCCGCGGGATTTGATTTGAGCGAGATTCACTCTGTTGCGTCGTTCTATGTTTCGCGTGTCGACTCTGAGGTTGATCGGCGCCTCATCGAACTGGGCGCAGATTCGGAATTGAAATCCCGGGCGGGTCTCGCAAATGCTCGCCTCGCGTATGAGCTCTTTGAGAACGCTTTTGATTCAGAACGAGCAGCGGCCCTGCTGGCAAATGGGGCAAACGTGCAGCGTCCGCTGTGGGCATCCACTGGCGTTAAAGATCCGTCGCTTCCAGACACGTTGTATGTCACCGAGCTCGTCGCTGCTGGAGTGGTCAATACGATGCCCGAAAAGACACTGAATGCAACAGCAGACCACGGCATCGTGACGGGAGACACCATCACCCCGAATTATGACGAATCTCGACTGCTTTTTGCGTCACTCGCTGCCGCCGGCATCGACTTTGCCGATGTCACGAGCACTCTCGAAACCGAAGGTGTAGAGAAATTCATCATTTCTTGGGGAGAACTTCTCGAGACCGTAACGAAAGCGTTGGAGGCCGCGAAATGAGTTTTCGCATTCACGTCAGTGGTTCCGTTGCCGAGGTCGTGAATGCACGCGTGCCGAAACTCGTCGAGGAACTCGTTGCGACAGGCATCACCGACGCGAACCCGACGCTGTGGGGTAAAGCGGCGGAGGAAGAGGCGTCGATTCGTCTCGGTTGGGTTCAATCCGTAGCGAAATCGCGTCCTCTCGTCGCAGAAGTAGGTGCCTTGCGGGCAGCTCTCGCGGTAAAGGGAATCACTCGATTCGTTCTGGCAGGAATGGGCGGCTCGTCGCTTGCGCCCGAGGTCATCACGGCGACCTTCGGCGTAGACCTCACAATTTTGGATTCCACGGAGCCCGGCACTGTGCTCGCCGCGCTCGATATGGGTCTCGCTGATGTCGCCCTTATCGTCTCGTCAAAATCGGGGTCTACCGTCGAGACAGACAGCCAGTTGCGCACTTTCCGCGAGGCGTTTGTGACTGCCGGGATCGATCCCACCGAACGGATCATCGTTGTCACAGATCCGAAATCCCCGCTTGAAGCCCTTGCGCGTGACGCTGGCTATTACGTATTCACCGCGGACCCGTACGTCGGTGGAAGATACTCGGCGCTGACAGCTTTTGGGCTCGTTCCCAGTGGGCTTGCCGGAGCAGATATTTCAGAAATACTTGACGAAGCCGAAGCGATTTTGCTTGATGTTGCCACCGACCACGTCGACAACCCCGCCTTGATACTTGGCGCGGCCATTGCCGGGCGAGTTCCGCACGTTAATAAACTCGGCATCCTTGCCGACGGAACGCACATCTCCGGTCTGCCTGACTGGATCGAACAACTTCTAGCCGAATCAACCGGGAAAGCAGGCACGGGTGTTCTCCCCGTTGTTCTCGACGTTGTGTCCACAGAAGCGCTTACACCGCCCACCGACCTCGTTTTGTGTCGCCTGGTCGACGATGCTCATGAACATCACTTGGCCTCCTCGGCTAGGCATGACGGTGAGATTCTTGTCAGTGGAACCCTGGGTGCGTCGTTTATCGTGTGGGAGTACGCCACCGCAGTTGCCGGACTCTTGCTTTCGATAAATCCCTTCGATCAACCCGACGTCGAGTCCGCCAAGGCGGCAACTCGTTCACTTCTCGATCACCAACCTGAGACAACATCGCCGCTCTTTGTGGAAAAGGGCGTGGAAGTTCGCGCTCGAGGCAATTTCTTGAAGAATGCGTCGACGGTGCGAGAAGCCATCACGGCAGCCCTCGAGATGATGCCCGTTAACGGATACCTTGCCGTCCAGGCCTATGTTGATCGAACGTCGTTCCCTCAGGTTGCCGGAGTTCGTGACTTGGTAGCTGCCCGAGCGGGCCGACCGGTCACCTTCGGCTGGGGCCCGAGGTTCCTGCACTCGACAGGCCAATTCCACAAGGGAGGCCCAACCGTAGGTGTCTTTATTCAGATCCTGCAGGTCCCGCGCGGTGACGTTGAGATACCCGGGCGTCCTTTTACGTTTGGAGAACTAATTCGCGCGCAGGCGGACGGTGATGCCTCAGTGCTCGAATCTCTCGGGCGTCCAGTACTCACAGTTACCCTGACGGATCCCGACGAACAGCTTGTGACCCTTTTTGAGGCATTCAACTAACCATGTCAGTTGACATCTCGGTGGGTGGCAATCCACTTCGCGTGAGTGAAGACCGCCGGCTTCACGCGATAGCGGGACCCAGTGCGATTGTTCTTTTTGGCGTAACCGGAGATCTTGCCCGTAAAAAATTAATGCCTGCCGTATACGACTTGGCGAATCGAGGACTCCTTCCTCCAGGATTCGCACTGGTTGGGTTTGCTCGCCGTGACTGGGAACAGCAAGACTTTGCCCAGGTCGTTCATGATTCGGTCAAAGAATACGCTCGTACGGATTTTCGTGAGGAAGTGTGGGAACAGCTGCTCAAGGGCATCCGCTTCGTTAGTGGTTCGTTTGATGATGATGCCTCTTTCGATGCTTTGAAGTTGACGTTGGAGCAATTGGATGTAGATCAAGGAACCATGGGCAACCACTGCTTCTATCTTTCGATTCCGCCTGGGTCTTTCCCGCTGGTGACGCAACAGCTTCGGAGATCGGGTCTAGCGACGGGTCATAGAAATGCCTGGCGTCGAGTCGTCATTGAAAAGCCTTTTGGGAGCGACTCGACCACGGCTCGAGAGCTCAATGCCGTGGTCGAGTCCGTTTTTCCCGCGGACTCGATCTTTCGAATTGACCATTACCTCGGTAAAGAAACCGTTCAAAATATTCTCGCCCTTCGGTTCGCGAACCAACTCTTTGAACCACTTTGGAACTCGGAGCACGTCGATCACGTGCAGATCACGATGGCGGAAGATATTGGTGTCGGTGGCCGGGCGGGCTACTATGACGGAATTGGGGCAGCTCGTGACGTGATTCAGAATCACCTGCTTCAACTGATGGCGTTGACCGCGATGGAAGAGCCCATCTCGTTCAACGCCGACGACCTTCGGGCAGAGAAGGAAAAAGTTCTTGCGGCCGTTCGACTTCCGGCAGACCTCTCGAAGTCAACGGCGCGCGGGCAGTACGGTTCGGGCTGGCAGGGAGGAGAATTCGTACCGAGCTTTCTCCAAGAAGAGGGAATGAATCCCCGTTCGACAACGGAGACTTTTGCCGCAATGCGCCTCGATATCGGCACCCGGCGCTGGGCCGGTGTTCCTTTTTACCTTCGTGCGGGCAAACGCCTCGGCCGCCGAGTTACGGAGATTGCTGTTGTGTTCAAGCGAGCGCCTCAGTATCTCTTTGCCGAGCACCAAACTTCTGCCCTTGGACAAAATGCGCTCGTCATTCGTGTACAACCTGATGAGGGCGTCACGATCCGATTCGGTTCGAAAGTGCCTGGTGCGGGAATGCAAGTTCGAGACGTGACCATGGATTTTGGTTATGGTCACGCGTTCACCGAAGCGAGTCCCGAAGCATATGAGCGATTGATTCTCGATGTGTTGTTGGGAGACCCCCCACTCTTCCCGCGTCACGAAGAAGTCGAACTGAGTTGGAAGATTCTCGATCCGATTGAGGAATTTTGGGCCACTCAAGGAGTTCCCGAGGAGTATGCGCCGGGCTCATGGGGACCGTCCAGCGCAGATGCGTTGATGGCTCGCGATGGTCGCGCATGGAGGCGACCGTGATAGTTGAATTTCCCGACACGACAACGGGAAAGATTTCCAAGGCCCTCGTGAATATTCGAGAAGAGGGTGGTGCCGTTGCTCTCGGGCGCGTGCTCACCTTGGTTATCTCGACGTCTCCGGGAAAAGAAGAGGACGCGATTAGCGCCGCCAATGAGGCATCGCGCGAGCATCCAATGCGTGTCATTGTCGTGAGTATCCCGCACGAGTCAACGAACATTACGAATCGTTTGGATGCGGAGATTCGGGTTGGTGGTGACGCAGGCGCAAGTGAGGTCATTATTCTCCGCGCCTATGGTGAAGCTGGTTCTGATCAACTCGGTCTCGTCACGGGCTTGCTGTTGCCAGACACTCCCGTTGTTGTCTGGTGGCCCGATGAAACTCCTCCGGAGATCAGCGGATCACCACTGGGGACCATTGCGCAACGTCGAATCACCGATTCCGCGGTTCAACCAGATCAACTTGGTTTTCTGCCGACGTTAGTCTCGGCATACCGGCCCGGTGACACGGACTTCGCCTGGACGCGTTTGACTCCATGGCGTCAACAACTTGCCTCTGTCCTAGATCAGCCACCCTATGAGCCAATTACGTCGGCCGAGGTGCGGGCCGCCGCGGAGTCCTTGTCCGCGCGCCTCCTTGCTGCGTGGCTCTCACTGTCTCTCGATATTCGTGTCACGTTCACGTCAGTACCAGATCGCCCGGGAGTGGGGTCAATTCAGCGCGTGACGATGCGTCGATCCTCGGGTGAAATCGTGTTGGAGCGCACCTCTCCTGGAATGGCAGTGCTTCAACAACCCGGTCAACCGACCCACGAAATCACGCTGGTTCGTCGAAATCTTCGCGACTGTCTCGCGGAGGAATTGCGGCACCTCGACCCGGACGAGGTTTACGGTCGCGTGCTGATTGAAGGCATGAGTCTGATTGAAGAACCGGAGTGAAATCTACGCAACTGCGCGTATTCGAAGACGCCAAGTCTGTTGCGCGTGCCGGAGCTGCGGCCCTGTTTGACGCTATCGCGAAAGACGTTCGCGTTCAGGGCGAGTGCCACGTCGTTCTCACGGGGGGCACTGTGGGCATCGCCGTCCTCCAAAGTTTTACGTCGGAAGACAGTGTTGATTGGAGCAGCGTTCACCTGTGGTGGGGCGATGAACGATTCGTAGAGTCTGACAGTACTGATCGCAACGACTCTCAAGCCGGGGACGCGTTACTCAACAGAATCGACATACCCCAAGAGAATGTTCATCGCATTCCATCTGCAACAGACGTTGAGTCTGTCGAAGAGGCAGCGCATTTGTACGCGGGCGAGCTCGAGAAGTACTTCGGCGTTGATTTTCCTCATTTCGATGTCGTTCTGCTGGGCGTTGGACCGGACGGACACGTCGCAAGCCTCTTTCCGAACATGCCCGGAATCTCGGAACGAGGTCTCACGGTAATACCCGTTCTCAATTCTCCGAAACCGCCGACCGAACGTGTGTCTTTGACGTTGCCGTCACTCAATTCAGCTCGTCGGGTTTGGCTCTTCGCGGCCGGAGTCGAGAAAGCCACAGCGGTGCGTGACGCGCTTCATGACATGCAACCGAACGAATGTCCAGCTGCTGCCATCGAAGGCATCGAGCAAACGGTGATGTTCGCTGACGCCTCGGCCGCCGCGCTTGGCGAGAAGAACGTCGCGCCTGGCGAGTAGACCGTCGTTGAAAAGGTCGTACTTAGGCCTTGGCTGTGCCGCGTCGAACGCGCAACTGGTGCAGCGCATCCTCGAGAATCTGATTCGCTTCTTCCGGAGTGCGACGTTCCTTGACGTAGGCCAAGTGAGTTTTGTAGGGCTCAAGCTTTGCAACCAATGGCGGGTTGTCTTTGTCGCGCCCCGCCGGCAGACCAGACTGCGGGCAGTCGATCAACTCGGGGATTTCCTCTTCAGGTAAATTGGCAGCGAAGTAACGAACCGTTTCGTTTCCGAGCGCATCCCAATAACTAATCGCGATGCGATCAGCGTGAACACCGTGGTCCTGCTCCCCCATGGGACCTGCACCCACTCGTGAACCGCGAATCGCACTGCCACTCGATGACATTAGATGCCCGCCGAGAATTTGGTGAGTAGGCCGAGAAGGATGATGCTGGCAATCCAAATGAGTCCGAGAATTACTGTGATTCGATTCAGGTTTCTTTCGGCAACTCCCGACGAACCGAGTGACGAGGTAACTCCACCGCCGAACATGTCGGA
>JBMOEY010000062.1:0-8608 GCA_049314515.1 Microbacteriaceae bacterium | reverse complement strand
TACACCACCGAATCGAGCACAACCGGTGGCCTCGTCATCGCCACGGTTCGTCAGGGTTCGCCCGAGGGCCGCACGCCAACGACCAAGCCCGGTGTCACCACCGTCGCCGTTGACGTCTCGGGCACGCGTGCCGGAGTGATCGACTCGGTCGAAGTGCAATCCTCGGAGTCCTCGCGTCCCGACCTGCGTGCCGCGGAGCGCGTCGTCTCGGGTGGTCGCGGACTCGGCTCCGAAGAGAAGTTCGTTCTCGTCGAGCAGCTCGCCGATTCGCTCGGTGCCGCCGTGGGAGCATCCCGGGCCGCCGTCGACGCCGGGTTCATCGGTCAAACGCATCAGGTGGGCCAGACCGGCGTGACCGTGTCACCCCAGCTCTACGTGGCGCTCGGCATTTCGGGCGCGATTCAGCACCGCGCGGGCATGCAAACCGCCGGCACCATCATCGCGATTAATAAGGATGCGGATGCTCCGATCTTCGACGTCGCCGACTTCGGCGTGGTGGGTGACGTGTTCACCGTTGTACCCGCGCTGATCGCTGAGCTGGAAGCACGTCGATGAGTCGCACGAAGCAGCTGGCCATCGGCATCCCGGTCGCAATCGTCGCACTTGTGGTCGCAGTGCTCGTGGCGCGATGGTGGCGAGAGACCGACGCTGGTCTCGCGTTTCTCGCGCAGTTTCCAGGCGAGACGCCGTTGCCCGCCAACGCGCCGGTTGGTTTTCCGTGGTGGCTCAACTTTCAGCACTTCTTGAACGCGTTCTTCATCGTGCTCATTGTGCGCACCGGCTGGCTCGTGCGCACCACGCAACGACCGGTCGCCTACTGGACGCGCAACAACACAGGTCTGCTCCGCACCAAGGGGAGCCCGCGAAAAATCTCGCTTGACCTCTGGTTCCACCTCTCGCTCGACACGATGTGGGTCATGAACGGTGTCGTGTTCGTCGTGCTTCTGTTCGTGACCGGCCAATGGATGCGCCTCGTTCCGACCTCGTGGGACGTGCTACCCAATGCCTGGTCGGCGGCCATCCAATATGCCTCATTGCAGTGGCCCACCGAGAACGGCTGGGTCAACTACAACTCGCTGCAACAGCTCGCGTATTTCACGATCGTGTTTGTTGCGGCTCCGCTTGCAATCATCACCGGAATCCGCTTGTCGAACGCGTGGCCGGGCCCCAAGGCACGCATCTCGCGCATCTACCCGCTGGCGCTCGCCCGCGCGGTTCACCTGCCCGTGATGTTCTTCTTCGTGTTGTTCGTGATCGTGCACATCACGCTCGTTCTTGCCACCGGGGCACTTCGCAACCTTAACCACATGTATGCCGCGAACGATGGCGACGGATGGGCTGGACTCATCATCTTTGCCGTCTCGCTCGTGCTCATCGTCGCCGGGTGGATCTTCGCGAAGCCGGTGTTCTTGCAGCCGGTTGCTTCGATTTCGGGCAAAGTCACGCGGCAGTAGCTGGCTTGCTAGCTCAGCCCAAACTCGCGCAACACGCGTTCGGTGTCGGCACCGAGCGCCGGAATGGGCCCCATGACCGGTTCGTACGAGTCGGCCGTCACCGGCGGAATCAGGCTGCGCGCGGTCTCGCCGTTGGGCAGGCCCACCTCGCGCCAGCGGTTGCGCGCCACAAGTTGCGGATGTGCCGAGAACTCGAGCATGTTGCGCAACTGCGCGTTGGCGACTCCCGCCTCTTCTAACCGGGCGATAGCTTCGGTCACGGTGAGGGTGGAGAAAACGGCATTGATCTCGTCGTGCAGGGCTGGTCGGTTCGCTACCCGATGCGTGCCGGCATCAAAACGAGGATCCGTCGCCACATACGCGTCACGCAAGACGATGTCGCAGAACTTGACCCACTCGCGTTCGTTCTGAATCGAGAAGAACACCGTGCCGTCACTCGTGTTGAACGGCCCGTACGGTGCGATGGTGGCGTGCTGACCGCCGGAACGCACCTGAGGGGTGCCACCGTATTCGGCGTACAGGTAGGGCTGCATCATCCATTCGCCCAGCGCTTCGAGCATCGAAATCTCGAGCACATCTCCCCTACCCGTTCGACCGCGCTGGATGAGCGCCGACAGCACTCCGGAATACGCATACATGCCGGCCGCAATGTCGGCGACCGACGTTCCGACCCGACTGGGTACCTCGGGCGTACCCGTGATGCTCACGAGCCCCGACTCGCACTGCACGAGCAGGTCGTACGCCTTTTTCTGTTCATACTCGCCGCCGCGCCCGTAGCCCGAGATCGATACGTAGATGAGCTGCGGGTTGAGCGCGGTTGCCTCGGCGGGGCCGAGTCCGAGGCGCTCGATGGCGCCGGGCGCAAGGTTCTGAATGAAGACGTCGGCCTGAGCAACAAGCGCCCGTAGAGCTGTGATGCCCGCCTCGCTCTTGAGGTCGAGCACGACGCTCTCTTTGTTGCGGTTGATCCACACGAAATAGCTCGCCTCACCGTGCACGGTCGTGTCGTACGCACGGGCGAAATCGCCGGCATCGCGTTCGATTTTGATGACGCGAGCGCCGAGGTCGCTGAGTTGCCGGGACGCGAACGGTGCGGCCACGGCCTGCTCAAGACTGATGACGGTGATGCCGTCGAGTGGGCGAGTCATCCGCGCTCCTTTCGACGCAGGATGCTCTTCGCGCGATCGACTACGGGCTTGTCGATCATCTCACCGTCGAGCTGGGTTACACTGCCCTCGAGCGCGACAACTTGGGTGGCCCAGGCAACCTGCTCGTTCGTCGGCGTGAAGCCGGCGACAATGGCGAGCACCTGTGCCGGGTGAATGCACATTTTTGCCCCGAACCCGAACGCCAACGCCCGGCGCGACTCGGTCTCGACCGCGTGGAGATCTTGGATGCTCACACTCGGCGAATCGATGGGAGCCGCGAGCCCCGCCGCGCGCGAGGCAATGACAATCTGCGCTCGTGCCACGTCAAACACGGCCGGCTCGGTGGCGTTGACGTCACGTGCGAAGTCGACCGCGCCAAACGCAAGTCGCGATACGCCCGCCGCGCGAACAATGTCGTTCGCGTTTGCGATACCGGCCGCAGTCTCAAGCAGAGCCACAACGGGAAGCCCCAGCTTCCGGTGAATCTCCTCGACGTCGTTGGCTGACTCGGATTTGGGGAGCATGACGCCGAGCAATCCGTGGTCTGGTTGAGCCGCGAGCGCACGCAGCGCGACAAGCTCGTGAGCGAGATATGAGGCTTGAGCGTTCACCCGAACGAGAGCGCGAACGCGTGAGGAGCCAGGAGTGAGGGCGTCGATAACGTGCGCGAGCGCATCCACTTTGTTTGTCAGTGCGACAGCGTCTTCGAGGTCGAGAATCACAACATCGGCACCGGAGTTGACAGCCTTCACGAACCGATCCGGGCGATCACCGGGGACGAAGAGAAAAGTCGTGGCGTGTGCAACAACCTCGCTCGAACCCGATGCCTCTGCCATGCGAACCGCTAGCTGCCGACGACCGGCGGCAGGCTCGACTCGTCGGGGCGCGAACCGGCGACGCTCGGCAGGTGGCCCTTTTTGTAGATCATGAACGAGCGCTTGAACGAGACGACGATGGTGCCATCTTGGTTGAAGCCCTCCGTGGCGACCGTGACGACACCCATTGTCGGGCGCGAGGCGGATTCGCGAAGGTCGAGCACCTTCGAACGCGAGTAGATCGTGTCGCCTTCGTACACGGGTGCCGGCATGCGTACTTCGTCCCAGCCGAGGTTCGCGAACACGTTCATCGAGAGATCCATCGTCGACTGGCCCGTCACAAGTGCGAGAGTGAACGTCGAGTTCACGAGCGGCAGCTTGTAGGCAGTGCCAGCGGCATAGTTGCGGTCGACGTGAGTCTTCGAGACGTTCTGCGTCATGAGCGTGAACATCTGGTTGTCGGCTTCGGTGACGGTCTTGCCGAACGGGTGGTAGTAGATGTCGCCAATGGCAAAGTCTTCAAAGAGTCGACCGGTCCAGCCCTCAACAACTCGGCCGTTGGATTCTGCGTTCTCAGTCATGAATATATTTTATACGGAGCGCGGACGCCCGAGCATGATCGGTTTTCTGGTGTCCATCGTGAAAAAGTCGTTGCCCTTGTCATCCACAATCATGAACGCCGGGAAGTTCTCCACCTCGATCTTGTAGACCGCCTCCATGCCCAATTCGGGGTAGTCGATGATTTCCATCGAACGGATGCTGTCCTGCGCCAATCGCGCAGCCGGACCGCCCACCGAACCGAGGTAGAAGCCGCCGTGCTTGTGACATGCCTGCGTGACCGCGGATGACCGGTTGCCCTTGGCGAGCATCACGAGCGACCCACCGGCTGCCTGGAACTCGTCGACGTAGCCGTCCATGCGGCCGGCCGTGGTCGGCCCGAATGAGCCCGTCGGCAGTCCCTCGGGTGTCTTCGCTGGACCTGCGTAATAGACCGGGTGGTTGAGCGCGTAGTCGGGCAGGCCTTCGCCATTGGCCATACGCTCGCGCAACCGCGCGTGTGCGATGTCGCGGGCCACGATCATCGTGCCGGTGAGCATCACACGGTCGCCCACCTTCAGGGCGCTGAGCTGCTTCTGAATCTCGGGCATCGGCTGGTTGAGGTCGATGGGATGCCCGGGCGACGCCTCTTCGATCTTCTCGAGTCCTGTCTCGGGGATGAAGCGCGCCGGGTCGTGCTCGAGCTCCTCAATCCATACGCCGTCGGCGTTGATGGTGGCGAGCACCTGGCGGTCGGCCGAACACGAAACCGCAATCGCGATGGGCAATGAGGCGCCGTGACGCGGGAGGCGCACCACGCGCACATCGTGGCAGAAGTACTTGCCACCAAACTGCGCTCCATAGCCAATGGTCTGCGTCATCTCGAAGACCTTCTGCTCGAAGTCGAGGTCGCGGAATCCGCTTCCCTCGCCGTTGCCCTCGGTGGGCAGCGTGTCGAGATAGTGAGTGGACGCGAGCTTCGCGGTCTTCAGCGTGAACTCGGCCGAAGTTCCGCCGATGACCACGGCGAGGTGGTACGGCGGGCAGGCTGCCGTTCCGATGCTCGCGATCTTCTCGCGCAGGAAGTCGAGCATGCGCTGCTCATCCAGCATCGCCGTGGTCTCTTGGTACAGAAACGACTTGTTTGCGCTGCCGCCACCCTTGGCCATGAACAGAAAATCATACGAGTCGCCCTGAGCCAACTGAATGTCGATTTCGGCCGGGAGGTTCGACTTGGTGTTCGCCTCTTTCCACAGCGTCGTCGGCGCGAGCTGCGAGTAACGCAGGTTGAGGTCGTGGTACGCGCGGTAAATTCCGCGCGAGATGTGCGCGGCATCCTGACCGTCGGTCATCACGCGGTGGCCGCGCTTGGCGTGCACGAGAGCAGTGCCCGTGTCTTGGCACATGGGCAGAACTCGTCCAGCGGCGATGTTGGCGTTTTTCAGCAGGTCGAGGGCCACGTAGCGGTCGTTACCGGAGGCCTCCGGGTCGTCGAGAATCTTGCGCAACTGGGCGAGGTGCTCGGAGCGCAAAAAGTAGTTGACCTCGCGATATGCCTCATAGGCGAGTTTCTCGAGGGCGGAACCATCCACCTCGAGAACTGCCTTGTCACCGGAGCCGGTGTGCTCGACACCTTCGGTGGTCACCAGCGTCTTGGCGTAGTTCGGTTTGGTGCGGGGCAAAATGTCGACGTAGGTCACGGCCGAATCAGCTGCGTTACTCATGCCTTTATTCTCGCAGTGACAAGACGGCGCTATGCACGTGAGCGCTCGATAGTGAACTACGCCTTTTGAATGATGATCTTCTCCACCATCGTGGCGCCCTGCACTTGCGCGCTCACACCGAGGTTGTAGGACTGGAACACTGTCGTCGACAACTGCTCCGACACCTTCAAATACTTCTGCGTCTCATCCTCGGGAAGGTCCTTACTCGTGATCGCCTTGACCGCAGGGAACGGCTTGTTTTTCTCCGTGCGCAAGCTGATGATCTCGTTCGGTCGCGAGTTATAGCGCAGACTCACCGTTGCCGTGGTGGCCGACGGGGTCACGTACGACTGGTCATCACACCACGTTTCGCCAGGACCCAAGCTGTGGCTCTCCACGATTGATTTCGAATCATCGAGAACAAAACTCAGTCGCAAAGTTTCCACGTCAATGTTTGTGTAACACACAACGGGAAGACCGTTTGATCCGGCAGCTTCGCGAACCGTGGACTCCGCGTCACTCGACGAACAGGCGGCCAACGTGCCCGCGCCCACGACGGCGGTGAGTCCCAAACCTGTGAGACGGAGAAGGAGTTTGCTAGTTCTCAGATTAATCATGCGCCCAGACTAAACGAACGGGACTTCACGCGCACGGCAAACTCACCCGCGGTTTTCGATGCGATTACCCAGTTCATCGATGACCGTAAAGAGCGCATCCACGTCACTTATGTCGGTTCGAAAGTTCGTGAAGCACGGGCGAAGCCACGTTTCGCCGTCGATTTGCGCAGGCGAGAGATAAACCCGGCCATCCTCGATGATCGCGGCGCACAGGGCCGCATTGTGAGAACTGATGTGGGCCGGGTCGGTCATGCCAGCCGGAATGTGCTGCAGTGGCACAATCGACAACTGCGGCGGGGTGGGCAACACGCGAATGTGCGGGTCGGCGGATGCGCGCGCATACGTTTCGCGCGCCAACCTGATGTCGTGCTCAATTGCCTGGCGAAACTCGTGCGCCCCATGCGCCTTGAATCCCAGCCACAACTTGAGGGCACGCAACGGGCGCGAATACTCAAGCGTCACATCAACCGGGTTCGGCTCGGCGGTGACGTGCGGCATGTACGCCTCGTTGTGCCCAAACGTTGCCGCGAGCGCCGAGTAGTCGCGCACGAGAAGAATGGAACAAGCTTTCGGAACGAACATCCACTTATGGGCGTCGATGGTGACAGAGTCGGCAAGATCGAGCCCGTCGAACGAGTCGCGCACGAGATTGGTGCCCGCAGCCGGGCCACCATACGCTCCATCAACGTGCATCCAGACGTCGTACTGCGTGGCGATGCGGGCGATTTCACGCAACGGGTCAACGGCACCGGTGAGGGTGGTGCCCGCCGAGGCGATGATACAGATGGGTTTCACGCCGGCAGCGATGTCGGTCTTGAGTTGCGCCTCGAGGGCGGCCACGTCCATGCGGTGGTGGTCATCAATTGGGATAGCGCGCACGGAACGCGTGCCGAGACCGAGCAGCTCGACGGCTCGTTTGTTCGAGTAGTGCGCCTCGCTCGAGACGTAAACCGCCATCGGCACCGTGTTGCCCAGCTCGCGCGACTCGGGTACTGCCCGCTGGCGCGCCGCGGCGAGCGCGGTGATGTTGCTCACCGTGCCACCCGAGGTGAACAAACCGCGACCGGGATAGCCGATGAATTCGGCCATCCACTTACCCGTTTGCACTTCTAGGAATGAGGATGCCCGCGCATCGATCGCGACGTTGATGTCATACGACGCCGCCAAAAAGTCGGCCACCGCACCGATTTCGAGTCCACTCGAACCGATATAGGCGAGGAACCTTCGGCGCGACTGCGCGAGCGACTGATCGAGCACGCTGACGGCCTGATCGAGAGCGATTGTGCGGTTCACTCCATGCTCTGGCAAAGTGTCGGCGAGCATGGCTCGCGTCTCGGCACTCAGCTCGGGTTCGCCTTCTCGCGCGTGGTCAAACCCCGCCCACACCTGTCGCACCCGCTCAAAGGTTTCTTCGAGCACCTGCTGTCGATCATCGCCGAGTCGCAAGAAGGAGTCCATGAGACTCAGGCTAGGGGCTTTACGGTTCGAACGGTATTCCTGGCGGTTTAGCCGTAATAGCTGTCGGAGCAGTCGTAAAGCTGTGTGACGTTAGACGAGTCATCAATTTCGAGTTGAAACTCAATAAATCCCGCATCGGAGTTTCGCTTCAGCGAGAACGACTTGTGTCCGTCGGCGAGGTGGAGTGCATCACCGACCGATACATCAGGTGGGCTGCTATACCAACCGTCCGCACAAACCTGCCCGCCTTTGGCCGTTAGTCCGACGACGTAATCCGCGTTCGGATCGCCGTTGATGCCATCGAATCTGTTGAAGCTGGCCGTGAACTCGGTCGACGAGTTGTTGCGAATACACAGTCGAGTGCTCTTCTCCCCTGCCCGACGCTCAACCGAAGATTGAGAAGATCCCGTCGCCGTCGACTCCGCGCCCGGGGCGCATCCACTCAAGGTACCCGTGGCGAGCACAGCCGCCACGAGAAGCAACGCCGTGAGGCGCCCGCGCCGACCTTCAACCGTGAAGTTCGTTCGTGTCATGCTGAAGGCCTCCCGCCATACCGACGTAACAAATGGGATCTCCAAAAATTCTTGGTAACTTTATGCGCTGAATGGGGGAATGGGTCGAATATGGCACGCACTCGGGATGCACTCGCGACGTTTGCGAATCTCCAGCGGCTGGAGCGGGCTCCCTGACAAAAACGCTGCGCGTTTCTCCAAGTCAGGGGCCCCAGATCCCGCTTCGACGAGATCGTCCAACACCGGTCCGCATAAAACAAAGAACCGACCTTCGGGTCGGTTCTTTGTTTTATGTAGCTGGAGCGGGGCACGATCCCGCGACCTCACGATTATGAGTCGTGCGCTCTAACCAACTGAGCTACCC
>JBMOEY010000061.1:0-8643 GCA_049314515.1 Microbacteriaceae bacterium | reverse complement strand
GGATCTAATCGCGTCGGCCAATACCCGCGCCCCGTCGGCACCCATGTTGACAACCAGGATCTTGACGTCATCCGTAGATCGGTTCTCACCGTTATGCGTGGTCCCGATTGCCTCGAGCACTGCCTCGCCCGAAACATAGGTTTTCTCGATGAGTCCTTCGTCACTTTTGTACGTCACCGTCAGCGTGCCTTCGATGATGTAGGCATAAAGCGGAGCGGAGTGAAAATGCCAACCCGTCTGCGCACCGGGCGGAGGAGTCACGATGGCGGAACTCACTTGAGCAGGCGTATCGAGAGGATATGCGATTTGCTGGTCGAGAACGGTTACTTCGGATTTGGACATGAGAACCTCGGCGCTCGCCGTCACCGCCGGCTGTGGAGTCGCTAAGTCCGGCGACTGTGACGACGCTGGCAGCGACGGATTAGTGGAGGACGAACATCCGACTAAAAGCACCGTCACGACGAGTACCAACGGCAAAAGCGAACGAACAGGCGAGAACGGGATACGCGACGTCATTGTGTCACTCTAGTCATCGGTGAGTTCCGGGTCAGGATCGACGACGTGTTCTCCCCGATAAAGGGCCTCAAACGTGTCGAGAGTGCGTGTGATGTCATGACCTCGAATGAACTTGAGCGACGCGCGCTTCATGTCGTCGAGATCTTGAGGACGCATGGTTAACACTTGCGTCAGTTTTACCACGAGGTCGTCGACATTGTTCGGTTCGAACAGGTAACCGTTCTCACCATCATGAATCAGATGCGGCAATGCCATGGCGTCAGCCCCGACGACCGGAAGGGCCGTCGCCATCGCCTCCATAGTGGCAATTGACTGCAGCTCTGCAATGGAGGGCATGGCGAAAACCTTGGCCCGAGAAAGTGACATTTTCAGGTCTTCATCACTCGCGTAGCCCGTGAACTGAACTCGATCTGAAATCCCCAATTGGGATGCAAGCGCACGGTGTGCAGACAGCAGGTCCCCGCCACCCACAATCTCAAGATGAGCGTCAAGTGAGGGGTCAAGTTTTGCGACGGCACGAATCAGCACGTCGAGTTTCTTTTCTCCGGTGACACGACCGACAAAAACAATCCGGTTATCGACCTCTTCGCCAAAATTCGGGGTGTAATGATGGGCGTTAATGCCACAGGAGATTGCGTGCACATCCGTCAGGTGCGTGTTTTCTTCAAGAAAGTCAGCAGCTCTCCTGGTCGGCGTCGTCACCGATTCTGCCCTGCTGAAAATTTTGGCAGCACCAAGCCAGAGGCGACGTGTCAACCAGTTCTCGAGGCCACGGGGTAACGGAATGAAATCGACCAGATTTTCGGGCATGAAGTGGTTCGTGCCAACAAGTCGAATGCCTCGCTTTTGAGCCTCGGCTGACAACCCGTTGCCGACCATGATGTGCGACTGGAAATGAACGACATCTGGTTTGACACGATCAAGGATTTTTCCGGTTTGAGGTCGAATTTCCCACGGCAAAGCGAAGCGAATCCAATCATGAAAAATCCACCGCCAACTGCGCAGTCGATGAACCGTCATGGGTTGTCCCTCGTGCACCTCAGTGCGCGTCATGGGTTTGCCAATAGGGCTTGGTGCGACGACGTGAACGTCGTGTCCACGCTCCACGAGCCCCGCGGCCAACCGTTCCGCAAACTTTGCGGCACCGTTCACGTCGGGACCAAATGTGTCGCAGCCAATCAGGATGCGGAGCCGCGAGTCGTTGTTCGTGAGACGTGGCGTAGCAGCGCGTGGAGGGACCAACAGAATTCCTTGCCTTACCTTGATTCAACGAATCCAAGGGGCGGGAAAGTCATCCCGCACAGAGCGAACACTTGATTGTACCGGGAAGATTTCTATGTGACGGTGCCGGAGACGCTCGGCTGGGCGGTCGCATCATCGGCGTCGTGGTGGGCCTGAGGATGGTGACGCGCAAGCAAAAATACGCCAACAATCGCGAGTAGTCCGGCACCCAAAAACGCCAGAATTTCAAGTGGTCCCGCTTGGGCGGCTTCTTGAAGGATGACGATGCCAATCGTGACGGCCACGATGGGGTCAATTACCGTGAGCCCCGCGATAACTAAATCAGGCGGGCCGGAAGAGTATGCATTCTGAACAAACAGTGCACCGAGACCCGTTCCCAACAGCAAAAACACCAAGCACACCCACGACTGAAGAGTCATAGTCTGGGTCACTATGCCTTGAACGACGACTTTTGCCAACGTGGCAACGAAACCGTAGAGCGTGCCCGCCCCGAGTATGTACCAAATTGCTCGAGTGTGACCTCGACCAAAGAGATAAATCGAACCGAACGCCGCGAGTACGACCGCCATGATTCCGACAATCAGCCATAGTTCAAAATCATGAAGTGGACGATCACGAGCCGTAAAGGCCGCAATAGTGACAAACAATCCGATTCCGGAGACGCAGAGCGCGATGGCCAAAATTGACATACGGTTCAATCGAACACGACTCACCCGAGAGTTAACAATTGCCGTGATGACGAGGGCAACGGCGCCAATGGGTTGAACCACGATGAGTGGGGAGTAGGCAAGACTCACCAATTGAAAAACAATGGCGAGCCCGATCATGCCGGTGCCGATCATCCACGACGGTCTGGCCAATAACGCGGCGATTTGAGAAAACTTCAACTTCGGTTTGCGTCCCGATTGAGGCGCGTCAGCGTGGGGAATGGGCGCAGTGTCCGATTCCACGCGTCCGACGCCGGCATGCTGGAACTGGGCTCCGAGAGAAAGGAAAACTGCCCCGACAAGTGCAAACGGGATGCCCACGAGAGATTTAGCGTCAAACGGAATGTAGTTCGCCAAGTCACTCAATGTTGTGATGTCGCCCAAATGTGCTGCGAAAGGCATGACTACAGGTTACTCGCGGCCCAGAAGATACTCTGGATATATGCCCGTGCGCCCAATACTCATCTACGGCGAGGACGTGCTTCACATGGTGGCGCATCCAGTAACCACGTTTGATCAGTCATTGAAGGATCTCGTCGAGGACATGTTTGACACCATGGATACCGCTCCGGGCGTCGGACTCGCGGCCCCGCAAATCGGAGTGCCGTTGCGCGTATTCGTCTATGACTACCCCACGCAGGAGGGTGTCGCACGTCGTGGAGTTGCCATCAACCCGGAACTTCTCATCAGCCCGACCGAAGTGCGCGATCCTGACGCCGCCGACGAGGAAGGCTGCCTCTCGTTCCCCGGTGAGCGATACCCGCTCGTACGTGCCACGACCTCCCTACTGCGGGCTTTCGATGTCGACGGCACACCGTACCAAGTCGACTGTGACGGCTGGTTCGCACGAATCATGCAACACGAATTTGATCACCTCAACGGTGTGATCTACGTTGATCGACTTGCCCCTCCGTTCGACCGGGCCGCGGACAAAGTCATGAGACGACAAGGTTGGGGAAAACCTGGCTCGAGTTGGATGCCGGGCGTCGACAACCTCGACGACTAGCCAGCCCAGCCAAGCAAACGCAAAACCGCGGCAACAACTCCCGCCACAACAACCGCAACGATGAACGGAGCCCGCAGGGCGAACAGCCCGGCTGCCACGAGCACGGCTGGGATGCGCGCATCCAACTCAATGGCTTGACCCACGCTCAGTGACTGCACTGCGACAAGCGCCGACAGCATGGCTACGGTTAACAAATTGGCGACACGTGTCGCGGTGGGATGTTCCAGAAGTCGCTGCGGAACCAGATATCCGGTGAACTTCGTCGCGAACGACAGGGCCGAGGCGACCAGCACGATAATCCAGACGGTCATGATGCGTCACCATTTTTCGACAAACCGGGCACCTCGCCGGGTTGACTCTCATCGTCAGGTTGCGGAACCGCCGCGTCTGATTCTCGGCGACGGAACCAATTCGTCAGACCAATCAACACTGCGACGGCCGCGGCGGCAAGAACCGGCACTCCCGCGGGCGCGAAGGGAATCAAAATCGTGGCGAGTAGGGCGGAGGCCGCCGCAACAACGCCGGCTTGCAGTTGTTTCAATCGAGGCCAGAGTAAACCAAGGAATGCGGCCGCGGCGACCGCGTCGAGCCCGAGACCATCGACATCGCCGAGAATGTTACCGACCAGGGCGCCAGCGAGCGTGGTCAGGTTCCATCCGATATAAACGGCGATTCCAGTTGTCCAGAATCCGACTCTTTGGGATCGAACCTCTTCCTGGTTTAGTGCGACCGCAGTTGATTCATCGATTGTCAGCTGAGCGGCCACGGGTCGCAGCCACGGTGACGTGCCTACGATCGGCGCCATTCGGATGGAATATATCCCGTTGCGCAGACCCAAGAATGCACTCGACGCGATAGCTGTCCATCCGGCGGCTACCCCACCAGAAGCGAGTACGCCCACCACAGCGAACTGCGAACCGCCCGAAAAAAGAATCAGGCTCAATACGCAGGTTTGCCAGATATCGAGGCCCGATGCAACACTCAGCGCCCCAAATGAAAATCCATACGTGGACACTGCGACACCGACGGCAATGCCGGCACGAAGAGCCACTCTTTCAGATTCAGAGAATGCCACCATTCTCCTTCCAACACTGCTCCCCGACTTGGACTCGAACCAAGAACCTGCCGGTTAACAGCCGGCTGCTCTGCCAATTGAGCTATCGAGGATTACACCTTTCGGGCGACAACTACATTAGCACTCTGGGCACCTGGCAAATAATCCGTCGATTAGTAGCCCAGCAGTGGATTAACAACGCCTTCGAGTTGCTCGCCACGCACAAATGCGGTGACATTGCGTCGCACGCGTTCCGCCAGCAAAGGACCCGTCATCTCGGGCGTATCGGCCATGTGTGGCGTAATCAACATATTTGGTGCAGTCCACAATGGATGCCCGTCGGGAAGAGGTTCCGGTTCGGTGACATCCGTTGCCGCGCCAACGAGATGTCCCGCCGCGAGCGATTCCACGAGCGCCGCCGAATCGACGATAGCGCCGCGGGCGACGTTCACAAGGGCAGCCGTCGATTTCATGAGCGCGAGTTGTGGGGTGCCGATCAGATGGCGAGTCTCTTCTGTCGACGCGGCGACGATAAACACCACATCTGCCGAAGGAAGCACGTCGTTCAATCGATCAGAAGTAACGGTGAGATGTGCCCCCGAAACACCGGTTCCGAGTCGGCGAACCACGGTCACATGTGTGTCAAACGGTGCGAGCAGCCGAATGATCTCGCGAGCAATGCCACCACCGCCTACTAACACGACGTTTTTGCGGTACAAAGAAATTCCGAGAAACGTGCTGTCCCACGACGTCGCGCGGGCCCGCCGGGGAATGTAGCGCAGCAGACTCAGCGCCAGCATCACCGCGTGTTCGGCGACGGGCTGAGCGAAGCATCCTTTTGCGCTAGTGAAAATCAAGTCGGGTCGCATGTGACGGCGGAGTACCGAGGAGAAGGCATCAACTCCGGCCCACGGTAATTGCACCCAACTCAGTTGCGGTTGCGCCGTCAACACGTCGTCGAGCTCTTCAACCCGTGAGTTTGACAACCAGATGAGCCCGCGCGTCGAATTGTCGAGATCTATCAACGTGCCACCACCGTGAGTTACGGCTTTGGCGAATATCTCCGCCTGCCGAGGAGCGATCGAGACCGGACCAGATTCGCTTGCCACGCGCGGAAGGTCGGGGGGTTCCTCGCTGGCGATGATCCGATGTTGGGCTTCAAACGAGCCGCCATGAAGCTCGCCATCTCCGTCAAAAGCATCGCCGCTACTCATCTCGAAGTCGCCGTCGCTTTGCTTCCAGCGAAACGAGTTGCTGTTGAATGTCTCGTGATTCGTCCGTCGAGGAGGAGTCGAGCCGTTGCATGCGGCTCACAAGGTCCGACTTGCGTCGAACGACGTCACGCTCCACGAGCGCGACAACGATGGCGCGCGCATACACCGACATCTCTTTCTCGCCACGCTCCGGCAATGGCGCGACGGCTAACTGCATGACAAGCGCACGGAGGTAATCTGGCACGTCAGCAGAGATGCTCTCAATCCAGGTTTGCTTATCGAATTGCGCTTGATTCGCTCCGATGGCATCCCGAATCACTGACAAATTCGAGTTCGACATGAAACTCGTCGCGGCTTCCGCAAGTAGTTCAAGACCGACGTCCGCCGGCATTTGAAGCATCGCCATCACGGCATCGCGCTCCATGCGTGTCGACGGATCATCCGCCAAGGTAACCGGTTCCGGGAGGCTAGCTTGGCCCGTCGAGTCACCTCGGGTTCCACTTCGAGTCCCACCTCGCGCAACTGCGGCTTGCGCCTCCGCGACCTCGACACCGGTAATTCGCGCGAGTTCCCTTGTGTAGCCAGGCTTGAGTGAGGCATCCCGAATATCGGCCACAATGGGGGCTGCCTCCCGCAGTGCGGCCACTCGCCCCTCGACCGTGTCGAGGTCGTAACGAGACACCACTTGGCGTATGACGAATTCAAACATGGGAACTTTGTTCTCAATCAACTCTCGCACGGCTTGCTCACCACGACCGAGGCGCAAGTCGCACGGGTCGAGCCCCTCCGGTGCAACGGCAACAAAGGTCGCAGCGGCAAATCTTTGTTCCTCGCTGAATGCTCGGAGAGCTGCTTTTTGCCCAGCAGCGTCGGGGTCGAACGTGAAAATCACTGAACCGAGCCCCGAGTCGTCGCCCATGATCCGCCGGATGATTTTGATGTGTTCGACTCCGAACGCCGTGCCACATGTCGCAATGGCCGTCGTGACGCCCGAGAGGTGTGCCGCCATGACGTCGGTGTATCCCTCTACGACGACAACTTGTCGTGACTTAGCGATGTCCCGTTTCGCGAGATCAAGCCCGTAGAGCACCTGCGACTTGTGATAGACCGGTGTCTCCGGGGTATTGAGATATTTCGGTCCTTTGTCATCGTCATAGAGTTTTCTCGCGCCAAAACCAATGGTTTGACCTGTGACGTCGCGAATCGGCCATACGAGACGCCCACGAAAGCGGTCATAAACACCCTTGTCGCCACTGGAGACGAGACCGGCAAGTTGCATCTCCTCATCGCTGAAGCCTCTCGCTCGAAGTGCGTCACGCAATCCATTCCAACCCTTGGGGGCGTATCCAATTCCGAAAGTTTCCGCAGCCGCTTTGTCGAAACCGCGTTCGCCGAGAAACGTCCGCCCGGTTGCCGCTTCAGGTGACCCGAGTTGTTCGATATAAAACGCTTGGGCGGCGTGATTTGCCGCGAGGATGCGCACACGCGACCCCCTCTGCGAATCTGCGCCGCTCCCCTCTTCGTAGTGCAGCTCAAAGCCGATGCGCTCGGCGAGTCGCTCGATCGTCTCGGTAAACGACAGGTGATCCATTTTTTGCACAAAAGAGAAAACGTCCCCGCTTTCACCACAACCAAAGCAGTGGTAGTACCCGACTCCCGGGCGAACGTGAAAGCTCGGGCTACGTTCGTCGTGAAAGGGGCACAGTCCCTTGAGAGAACCCACGCCCGCATTCTTCAGCGACACATGATCGCCAACGATGTCTGCGATGTTCACTCGCGACTTCAGCTCTTCGATGTCGGCTTGGCGGATTCTTCCGGCCATTTATCGGCCCACCACTCGTTCATGCCATGCGAATGCTGATTGATCCGTCAGGCTCGCGACTTGATCGACAACAACGCGCATTCGAGCCGTATCATCGGAGGCCACTTTCCAGTCATCAGCGAAAGCTCGGTCGAGGTGTTCGGAACCCGTGTCATAGAGACGTGTTGCGAGTTCCGTGAGCACCTCCCGTTGCATCGCGTAAATCGGTTGTCGAGAATTTGTGACCATAACGAACGCAGCAACGATTCCCTTCAACACGGCAATTTCAGCGAGGTAATCGCGTGGAACGACCACGCCAGCATTGAAACGTTGCAGTTGGGTCGAGGGGTAGCTTTCTCGCGTCGCGTGAACAGCGGCGTGACAGAACCGACCAATGAGCTGCGACGTGAGGTTTTTGAGTTGCGCTTGAGACGCGCGGGATGCGTCGAAGGAGTCGAGCCACGCATCCAAATTGTCGAGCCGGTCGAAGGCTGCGATGAGCTCGTCGTGGCTGAATTCCCCGCCAATCCACTCGAACATCTGATCAACGAGGGCGTCGTGATTGACTCGGGCGCCGAGTTCGCGCGCGTCGATGAACCCGTTCACAATTGCGTCCTCAAAATCGTGCACGGAATACGCAACGTCATCGGAAAAGTCCATCACCTGCGCCTCGATGCATTTGACACGCCCCGGGGCTCCTTTGCGTAACCAGTCAAATGCTTCGATGTCGTCCGCGTAAAAGCCGAACTTGATGCGTCCGGCCGGATCGGTCGCTGCCTGCTGAATTGGCCACGGATACTTTGTGCTCGCGTCGAGACTCGCACGCGTGAGGTTCAGACCGAATGAACGCCCATCGGGTGAGAATACCTTCGGCTCGAGGCGAGTTAACAAACGCAGTGTTTGCGCGTTACCTTCGAATCCACCTGCGCTCTCCGCCCACTCGTTCAATGCGCGTTCACCATTGTGACCAAAAGGTGGATGCCCGATGTCGTGGGCCAAGCAGGCCGTGTCAACCACGTCGGGGTCAAGTTTGAGACTGCCCGCAAGTTCCGACCAACTTGGGCAACCTCAAGTGAGTGGGTCAGTCGATTTCTCGCGAAGTC
>JBMOEY010000060.1:0-8741 GCA_049314515.1 Microbacteriaceae bacterium | reverse complement strand
GACCTCGTCGTCCCGAACGACGCGCGCTACCAAGCTGCGCCACACCCCGAGGTCCTCCACGAGTATAGTCGGCGCATCCTCTCGTCAATTAACCCCGTGCGAGGGAGCAGGACCAAGCGTGAGCAACGTGGCTTCGGGGGCACATGCAAACCTGACTGGCGCGTAAATGGATGTGCCCAAACCAGCCGAGACGTGCAGGTATGGCCCTGGTTGAGATGCACCATGTTTGCCACCATGCGTCCACGAAGACAGCCCCTTTGCCATCGAGCGCGGTAAATCGCAGTTGGTGACGAGTGCCCCAAAGCCGGGTACACAAACCTGCCCGCCATGCGTGTGACCAGCAAAGACAATCGACGCGCTGTGGTCGACCAGCGCGTCGACGACGCGACGGTACGGCGCGTGGGTGACTCCGATGGAAAGCAGGGGCTTCGAGGAGGACGTTGCCGGTTCTCGAACGGCGTCAAGAGAAGCCCGCATGGTGTCGAGATCGTCAAAGTGTCGGTGTGGATCGTTCACACCGAAGAGATCTATTGATTCGCCCCCGATCGTCATTCGGCAGGCCCCGTTGTTGAGATTGATCCAACCGAGATCTTGGCTGAGGTAGTTTTCGAGCGCGGTCGTGTCAAGTCGAACCGGCTCGCGATTTTGTTGCGAGGGACCGGCAAAATAGCGAAACGGATTCTTGAACTCGGGTGCAAAGTAATCGTTCGAGCCGTTCACGAAGACTCCCGGCGTGCCGTTGAAAGCGTCGAGGGCAGCGCGCAACGCGGGGAGCGCGCGAACGTGCCCCAGGTTGTCTCCTGTGTTGACCACGAGATCGGGTTTGAGTTCGGCGAGAGCAGAAATCCATCGAATTTTCGATTTTTGCCACGGCGCCAGGTGCATATCCGAAAGGTGCAAAACTCGGATCGGGGTGCTCCCCGGCGCCAATATCGGAACAGTGACGCGACGTAGTGTGAACGCATTTCGTTCGATCAGTGACGAGTATGTGAGCACGCCCGCGACAATCGCAAATCCCGCACCAACGAGTTGGCCCGGTAGTACCGTCGCCATTGAGCTAGTTCTGAACCGTTAGCGTAATCGTCGCCGTCGGCTTGACGAATCCTCCGCTGGGCTTTTGCATAATCACTTTGCCCTGGTCTGGGTTGGGTGCCGGTGTGCAGATTACGGTCGGAGTTGGGGCCGGCGTGCCTCCACCCGAGGGCGTCTCTTCTTTACAGTCTTGAGGTGGGTCAACGTAAACGACCCGCGTCGTCCACTTCGATAGGGCCGCCAAAGCGTCTGCCTCAGTCATGCCGACTTGCGATGGGGGTCCCGCGACTAAGGTTCCGTTGCTCGTGTAGATAGTAACGAGGGCTGCCCCATTGACCTTGGTTCCGATGTATGGGTCGGTGCGCACCACTTTGCCGACGGCGAGCTCAGAGTCGATGGCTCCTCCGTTTTGGACTGAGAGACCACTCGCCTCAAGTAATTGCTTCGCCTGATCGTAGGAAAGTCCGCGTGTCTCGGGGATTACCGCCGAACGACCGCCACCCATCATCGTCGGATCGGCGCCACCAAACGCGTCTCCACCGAAGATTGCGTTTGCTTGCGCCATCATTTCTCGCCAAATTTGGTGACGAACCCTATTTCCGGCGACGCCATTGAAGTTGTAATTGTAGAGCGAGGAAAATCCAACGACGTTGCCAACCCACACGGCTGTGGCTACCTTCGTGCTCGCGCCCACCATCCACGTGTGAACAGCACTGTCGGTTGTCCCTGTCTTGCCCACGACGGGGATACCGTCTTGAGGGTTGGACGCGGTCGCCGTGCCGTTAGAAATGACGGTGCCCATGGCGTAGGCCACGGTGTTTGCAACTTGTGGCGTGATGGCCTGGGTGCATACCGTCTTCGGCGGCAGAATTTCCTTGCCCTTCGCGTCCGTGATCTTGTCGATGGCGACAGGTGAACAAACCTTGCCCTGGTTCGCAATGCCAGCTACCGCCACGGCCATAGTCAGCGGCGAGATCTCATTAGTCCCGAGCGTCGATGCCGGGCCACTCGTGAGAGTGTTGCCGTCGGCACGGTGCACGAGCAAACTTTCCGCAGTCTTTCGAATCTCGCAGAGGTCAAGTTTCTGAGACATGGCGATGTACGCCGTGTTGATCGAGTTCGTGGTCGCGGTCAGAGCATCGATGATGCCACCAGCGTTTCCACCATCGTTCACGGTTGACCAATCTGGACCTCCCACGCCCTCACATGAGTTCGTGAACGATGACATGGCCCACTTGCGCTTTGCACCGTCGATTTCCGCGCGTCCGTCAACCATCTCACCGAGGCCGTGTCCCGCCCTGAGCCATTCCGCGAGGGCAAAAATCTTGTATGTCGATCCAACCTGGAACCCGGATGAGCCGCCATAGAGGTAATCGGTGCTGTAGTTCACCGAGGTGTAAGACGCGTCCGTTTGGGTGACCTCGGGATCGTTTGAGTAGTTCTTGTTCTGAACCATGGCCAAGACGCGACCTGTACCCACTTCAACCGACACGGCAGCGGATCCGATGTCGAGACCGTCGTAGGTGGTCGGAACCCATGTTGCCTCGCCGTTAGCGGCGGCAGCCTGAACGTTGAGGTTCAGGGAGGTCATAATCTTCCAGCCACCCCGTTGGAAGGCATTCCACCGGTCATCCTCGGTTTTACCGAAAGCCGGATCATTGCGGATAATCCACGTCACGTAGTCGCAGAAATAGGCCGCGTTTCCTGCCGTCTGACAGCCCGTAGAGCTCGGAGTGATTTTCGGTTCGAGCTTGGTGGCGACCGCCTCATCGTGCTCCTTCTGAGTGATCTTGCCTTCAGAGAGCATGCGACTGAGAACATAGTCGCGGCGTGACTTGTTGTTTTCCAAATTCTCTTCTTGGTCAATACGCAAGTTATTGGGGTTATTCACGGTGGCAATGAGGCTTGCTGCCTGAGCGAGTGTCAGGTCTTTAGCGCTGACCCCGAAGTAATACTTCGCGGCACTCTGAATTCCATAGACGCGACCGCCGAACGAGGCAATGTTGAGATAACCCGAGAGAATCTGTTCCTTGGTGTAGTTCTGCTCGAGTCCGATTGAGAGCTTCATTTCTTTGAGTTTGCGCTCGACGCTCGTCGCCGTCGCCGCGGCGTACGCTACCTTGCGCGCCTCGGGGTCGGCCAATCCTTCGGCTTTTTGCACGAGAACGTTCTTGACGTACTGCTGCGTGATCGATGAACCACCCTGCACGCTACCGCCCACGAAGTTGGAGAGCATGGCGCGGGCCGTTCCGATAAGGTCCACACCTCCGTGTTGGTAAAACCGCGGATCTTCGGTCGCCACCGCGGCATCGAGGACGTACTTCGAAATGTCTTTGAGCTCGACTTCTTCACGGTCTTGCGCATAGAAAGAAGCCAAGAGTACGTCTTTGCCGTCATTTGCTTTGGCGAAAATACTTGTCTTTTGAGCAAGTTCGTCAATCTGGAGATAGTCGGGGAGGTCGTTGAAAATTCCCAGTGTGCTGTTTGCGGCGAGCCCGGTCACGGCCATTGCCGGAGTGACAGAGGCGGCGATGAGAACCGCGGCAACCGCGCTCATGCCGACGAGGGTGACGAGTCCACCAGTTTGGCGAGCTGATTTCGGAGCATTGGCAAACATAGACTAAAGCGTAGCCCGAAAAACTTGGGAAGAACCCGATAGAAGGATGCGCTAAATGGCCACGTGGGAATACGCAACAACACCGCTCCTCATCCATAACACCACGGCTATTCTCAACACCTGGGGCATTGACGGCTGGGAACTCGTTCAAATCGTTAACGGTCCTGAAGGTGGTCTCGTTGCATACTTCAAGCGTCCACTCGCCTAGGCTATGGCGCATGTCACAGATTGATGCACGTCTCGCAGATTTAGGACTGAGCCTTCCAGATTTGGTCCCTCCCGTGGCTGCCTATGTTCCGGCGGTCATTCACGGCGATTTGGTTTTTACTGCCGGTCAGCTTCCTTTTGTTTCAGGCGCTCTGCCGGCAACGGGCAAGGTTGGTGACGGGCACGGGCTTGTTCCTGCGTCAGACGCAAAAGAGTACGCCAGAATCGCAATCTTGAATGCTCTCGCGGCTGTCAAGTCGGTCATCGGTTCACTTGATCGTGTAACGCAAGTGGTCAAAGTAACCGGTTTCGTCGCATCCGATCCGTCCTTCTCGGGTCAGCCAGGGGTTATCAATGGGGCTTCCGAAGCCCTCGTGGAGATTTTCGGCGATGCTGGCCGTCATTCTCGGTCAGCCGTGGGGGTTTCGGTACTTCCGCTCGACTCTCCGGTCGAAATCGAAATCGTCGTCGCGTTTCGCTAGTGAACCTGAGCGTTGATGATGCTCAGTATTGCGGGGTCGGTCAACGTTGTGGTGTCGCCCATGGGACGACCTTCTGCGACATCGCGGAGAAGCCTGCGCATAATTTTCCCGCTTCGAGTCTTGGGCAGTTCTGGAACGATGTAGACCCGAGCTGGACGAGCAATCGAGCCGATTTGCTTGGCAACGTGGGCTCGAAGTTGGACGGAATGTTCGGCAGGTGTGGCTTCGTCGGTATGGCTCGACTTGATGATGACGAAAGCAACAATCGCCTGGCCTGTTGTTTCATCGGAGGCACCCACGACCGCCGCTTCGGCGACGATTGGGTTGGAGACCAAGGCCGACTCAATCTCCGCGGTCGAGAGACGGTGACCGGAGACGTTCATGACGTCATCGACGCGGCCGAGTAGCCAGAAATCCCCGTCGCTATCTCGACGGGCGCCATCGCCGGCGAAGTACAGGGATCCAAATTTCTCCCAGTACGTTTCAATAAACCGTTCCCGGTCACCCCAAATTCCTCGCAACATCGACGGCCACGGCTCCGTGATGGTCAGAAGTCCTCCGTCTTGACTCGTGATGGGGGTCCCGTCATCTTCGACGATGGCCACGGAAATTCCTGGTATTGGCGTTTGGGCACTTCCAGGTTTCAGGGTCGTGACGCCGGGAAGCGCAGAAATCATGATCGCGCCCGTTTCCGTTTGCCACCATGTGTCGACGATGGGCGTGCGGGCGCCTCCAATGACCTCGTGGTACCACATCCATGCCTCAGGGTTAATGGGTTCGCCCACACTGCCTAAAAGTCGCAAACTCGAGAGGTCGAATTGTTGCGGAACTTCTCGCCCGATTTTCATAAAGGTTCGGATTGCTGTGGGTGCGGTGTAAAGCTGCGTCACTCCGTAGCGTTCGATAATCTCCCACCAGCGCCCGGGATGCGGCGTGTCAGGGGTGCCTTCGAACAGCACGCTGGTCGCTCCGTTGGTGAGGGGCCCATAAACCACATAGCTATGACCGGTTATCCACCCAACGTCGGCCGTGCACCAGTAGACATCGGACGCTGGCCGTAGGTCGAAAATGTTGCGGTGAGTAAAAGCGGTCTGGGTGAGATAGCCACCCGTCGTGTGCAGAATTCCCTTGGGCTTTCCGGTCGTGCCGCTGGTGTACAAGATAAAGAGTGGATGCTCTGCCGGAAATCCGCGCGCCTCGTGATGTGGGTTCGCTGCGTCACGGAGGTCGTGCCACCAATGGTCACGTCCGTCGACCCAGTCGATGGCGTTGCCGCAACGCTCCACCACGATGACGTGTTGGACCGAGGATTGAGCGGGAAGCAAATCTGTCGACGCGAGTGCGGCATCGACTACCGGCTTCAAGGGAAGCACTTTACCTTTGCGGTTGCCACCGTCCGCGGTGATGACGACGCTGGCCTGAGCGTCGTCGATGCGGCTACGCAAACTTTCGGCAGAAAAGCCACCGAAGACGACAGAGTGTGGAGCACCGATTCGCGCACAAGCGAGCATCGCGGCAACAGCTTCGGGAATGTGTGGCATGTAAATCACAACTCGATCCCCTTCAGTGACCCCCAAGTTGAGAAGGGCATTCGCCATGCGCTTGACCTCGTCGGTGAGCTGGGCGAAGGAAATGGCGCGGCGATCACCGGGTTCCCCCTCGAAATAGAAAGCCACGCGCTCGCCGTTTCCGGAAGCAAGGTGACGGTCAAGGCAGTTGACAGCGACATTGAGCGTGCCGTCGTCAAACCACTTTGCGAACGGGGCATCAGACCAGTCCAGTGTGCGAGAAAAGGGCGTTTCCCATTGGATTAGCTGGCGCGATTGCTCGGCCCAAAATTCGAGGCGATTGATCTCGGCGGCGTCGTACAGTTCGGCCCGGGCAACTGCGTGCGCAGCGAAATCACGTGGCGGTGGGAACCGACGCTCTTCGTGAAGGAGGTGGTCAATGTGTGTGGACATCGTTGTCGCCTTTGAACTACGTGGACGGGAATCGACAGGGCTTTACCCCTTGAATGAGTCGCTGATGGGTCGTTGGATGAAGCATTTGCTCTCTACACACCATAAAGCGGCAAGAGTTGCTCGCGACGACGGATTTAGAATTGGCGACGTCGCGACGGTTTCGTCGCACACCCGCCACTTCGTTCCCCAACGAGTGAGCGGCAGGCGGCACAGTTCCCCCCAACTTGTGTCGCCTTCTTCTTTTCCCCTGTGATCCAGATTATGCGGGCGTCGAGTGGCTGGTATCGAACACTTAATCGGTGCGCGAAATTGTCGAACATCTTGAAGGCATTGCTAACGCACCTGGCGTCACCGATATCGTTATCGGACCTCGGGGAGCCTGGATGTCCGACGGTGCGGGATTTCGTCGGATTCGACCGTGGCCCTTCGCCGAGATAGACCATCATTTTCTCGCGCGAAATCTCATTGAGCGCGGCGGTCGCCACATTGATATCGCAACCCCGTTCGCCGACGTGCGCCTTGACGACGGAATTCGTGTCCACGCGGTCATCCCGCCCGCCAGCGTCGACGGGACGAATATTTCGATTCGACTGCCCTTGCCGGTTGCTCCCACTCTTTCTCATTTGGTCGAAAACGGCATGGTGAGCGCAGGACTCGCGAAGGAGATGTCTCAGCGAATCCGAAACGGGCGCAGTGTGCTGATTGCCGGTCCAACGGGCGCAGGTAAGACGACACTTTTGGCAGCCATCGTTGCTGAACTCCCGGAAAATTTGCGCATCATCACCGTTGAGGATGTTGCCGAGTTGCGTGTTGCACACGCACATGTGGTCGCTTTGCAAACCCGTCAGGCCAACATCGAGAATGCGGGGGAAATCGGCCTCGCTCGGCTCGTCCGCGAAACGTTGCGGATGAAACCTGATCGACTTGTCGTCGGAGAAATCCGTGGCGAAGAGATTGCGATCGTCATGCTGGCACATAACTCCGGCCACGCCGGAGCATCGACAGTTCATTGCGGTTCATGGACGCGTCTCCCTGCTCGTCTCGAGGCTCTCGGGGCACTCGCCGGCATGACCTCAGAGTCGCTTGCCGTGCACGCTACGACCGCATTCGATGATGTGTACGTGATCGAGATGGTCGATGGTCGTCGACGGGTCAGTGCTCACGCCCGATTCGACATCGCAGAAAATGGTCGACTTCGAATTGAGCGAGTGTGACACAGTACGACCGCGCCACGGTGTGGGATTCGCTCGCGGCGCAATGTGACCGCGCGGCAGCGCTCGTAATGGCAGGAATTTCTCCCAATCATGCATGGGGCGTGACTTTTGCGGTCGCGCCTGCCGGCAACTCCGTTGCGATGGCCGAACGCAACTTGATCGAAGCAGCATGGGTATCGAGTGTCGACATCGGTGCCCCACTCAATGTGACGCTGAACATGCTGTCGCAAACATATCGCGCACTGGCGGCGATTGATCGGGACGTGAGCGCCGCGATCGCAGGACCGAGAATGGCTACTCGCGTGATGCTCACTTTGCCCGCCGTCGGGGTTTTGGTTGCCGGTGCACTCGGGTTGAACGTCCTGACCTTCTTTTTCAATCATTGGCTCGGTGCGCTGTGTTTGATTGGCGGTGCTGCGCTGTTGTGTGTCGGGTGGTGGTGGAGTCGCGCGCTCATCGCGAGGGTCAGCACGGATAGCGTTCCCCGGGGAGTTGTCGCTACGGTCATCGTCGCGGGTTTGCGCGTGGGCGTGGGCGTGCAATCGAGTGCGGATGCGCTTGCGCGATCCCTGGGTGCAGAGCCGGTTGCTCACGACACGGTTCACCTGCGTCATGCGCAAGAACTTTCTGCGGTGTGGGGTGCTCCACTCGCCGACATCGTGCTCGCAGAAACGCACCAAACGCGCGATGCGTGGATTGCTCGAGCGAGAGAACAGTGCGCCGAGTTATCGGAAAAAATTGTTCTCCCGTTGGGCGCGTGCGTCCTACCTGCCTTTATATTGTTGGCCGTCGTTCCCATTGTGGTTGAACTGATTTCCTCGAGTGGGATTGCCTCGGTTGGCTAGTGCTGGCGACGAGGTCCGTGCTCTTCGCCACATCCCAGATGTGTTTGTGAAATGCACAATCGTTCCGTTACAGCGTCGACGGTGGCCGACCGGTCGCGAGAATTACCCCCCCCCAGACACGAAAGGAAGTTCATGAAAGTTACGAAATTTCGAAATGGTTTGCTCACTCCTCACTCGGGTTCGCTCCGTCGCTCCACGTTTGCCTGTGGTTCGAAGTTCACCCGATTAAGGCGAGTCCTGCTCGAGGATGTTGGTGCCGCAACGGCCGAGTACGCGATTGCCACCATGGCTGCTGTCGGGTTAGCCGGTGTGCTCGTCGGCATCCTCAAGGGAAACGTTGTGCAACAGCTCCTGACCAACCTCATCACCGGTGCACTCACTCT
>JBMOEY010000059.1:0-8793 GCA_049314515.1 Microbacteriaceae bacterium | reverse complement strand
CCAGTCGAGCACGCGACGACCGTTCTCGTCATCAACGAAAGCCACCCAGCCCACATTGAATCGACCGTATTTGGCAAGTCGTTGTGCGAGGCGCGCCGGGTAACGATGTTCGATGATGCCAACGGAACCGTGGCCCAGTGCCTCGAGCGCGCGCTGGGGCGCATCGAAAAAGAAAAGATCTGCATCGAGGTAGATCGCGACGGAACCGGGTTTGTTCGCGCTGTTCATGGCGTATCGGATGAGAAGAGGCGTGCAGGTGAAGTAGTACTCCATGCGTGACCGGGTTGATTTGAGTGCCGCGAGCGCGGGCTCCACGCGTTCCAATTCATCGACAAGAATTGCGCGCACACCGGGCATCTTTTTCTCGTCAAAAAATACTTTTACATCGTTATCGAGGGCCAGAATGAGGATGCTCGATTCGTCACCGTGAGCTCGCAGAGATTCAATCAGTGTGAGCCCACGCGAAAGGTAGCCGCTGTCAAAATACGTGCAATAGACGACGGTCAGCTCTGGCTCACGTGACACGTGCTTGCCGTTTCGCTCGACGCCGACGACGAAGTTCGAGCACTGCGCTGACTGCTACTCCGCGTGTAATTCCGAACAGTGTTTCCCCGAAAACGCGGCGGGCGACCCATGCGTCGGCTGAGCGATCAAGTTGCGGTTCATTTTCGATCAGTGCATCGATGTCGCCGTCAAAAAGGTCCAACTCATCCCACGGAGCTTTCAGAAAGGTATTCGAGCCTTCGTCGTATCCCTTGTATGTCACCAGGTTGGAATTCGGAGATAACACGAAGCCATTTGCCGACCACATGCTCGAAATCCAGCGATAAGCCCAGGTGGAGATCCGACCCGAGTTTGCGTCGTGAAAATTCTGTTTCCAGCGAAGCGCACCAGCGCGGGTCCCGACAACGTTTTCTAAGTCGGAAACGGAGGCGTTGAGCCCCCAGTCAAGTGTCGGATCGAAATGTTGCCAAGCCCGATCCCACGTAGCCCAGGCAATCGATTCGGGGTAGCGAGTCAGTCGCGACCCCACGGGGGTGCCATCAAGTTGCGCAGGGGGTACGACGTTGTAGCCAGAAATGTGCATGATTTCCCGCTCATCCCGATGCCGGTCGAGCATCGTCGTCGCGTAGGCGAGCCAGTGCGGTCCGGGAAGAGTGTCCTCTTCGAGCACGATAACTTGACCGAATTCAGATACGGCGTGGTTGACCGATTCGGTCACTGCTGTTTGAAGTCCCACGTTTTTCTCGCGAAATCGGGTTTCGACCCGGTCGGTCCACGTGATGAGGGAAGAAAGTTGCTGGACTTCCGCAACCCGTTGCGCATCGCCCGCGATGTGAGCACGCGGACCGTCGACTGAGTAGATGATCACGGGTGGGGCAAGCTCTCCCAGGCGACGTAAGAGTTGTGCGATTTTATCTGGACGGTTGTACCCGAGGACCAGAACGGGGGTATCGCGCAAGAGTCGGACGTCCTTCAGTAGGCTTTCGTTGTTCGTACACATTGAAGGTATCCCAATATTGAATGCGCTGGAGGAATAGCGAGTGAAAGCCGTGATTGTCGGCCTCGGTTATGTTGGGCTACCCCTGGCTCAGGCGGCCGTGCGATCTGGTATCTCGATTTTTGGCCTCGACCGAAGCGAATCCGTGGTCGACGGGCTGAACAGCGGGGTCAGTCATATCGGCGACCTTTCCGATGACGAAGTTCGAGAAATGGTCTCGTTGGGTTTTCATGCCACGCGTGATTCCGCGGTCATTGGCGACGCGGATGTCGTGGTCATTTGCGTTCCAACCCCGCTCAACAGTGCGGGTGAGCCCGACCTTAACGCGGTGATGTCTGCATCTCGCGACATTGCCACGCACCTTCATTCGGGTCTCACCATCATTCTGGAGTCGACCACCTACCCGGGCACAACGGAAGAAGTACTTCAGCCAATTTTTGAGGCGAGTGGACTCCAGGCCGGAACGGATTTCCACCTCGCCTTCTCGCCCGAGCGCATCGATCCCGGTAACAAGAAGTTCGGAATCACCAATACACCGAAAATTGTTGGTGGCGTCAATGACGTGTCGACACGTAAAGCGGCGGATTTTTATGAGCACTTTGTCGAGTCGGTTGTGCTTGCGAAAGGCACCCGTGAGGCGGAGACTGCAAAGCTTCTCGAAAACACCTACCGTCATATCAACATCGCGCTGGTGAATGAACTCGCTCAGC
Source organism: Microbacteriaceae bacterium (assembly GCA_049314515.1). Classification (GTDB taxonomy): domain Bacteria; phylum Actinomycetota; class Actinomycetes; order Actinomycetales; family Microbacteriaceae; genus RFQD01. Next base: position 6,582 of record JBMOEY010000059.1, on the reverse strand, counting down.
TGTGTTTCGCCATGGGTATCGACATTTGGGACGTCGTGGCTCTCGCCAAAACGAAGCCCTTCGGATTCCAATCCTTCTCACCCAGCGCCGGTGTGGGCGGACACTGCATTCCGATCGACCCCAATTATCTGGCCTTCAAGGTGCGTGCCGAACTCGACAAGCCGTTCCAATTCATCGAGTTGGCGGAAGACATCAACCGAGGTATGCCGGCTTACGTCGCCAAACGGGCGCTGAAGCTGCTTGATCGAATTGGTGCGGGTCAGACTGGCACGCGTCGAGTCACTCTTCTCGGCGTGACCTACAAGCCCAACATTTCCGATCGACGTGAATCACCCGCCGATCCCCTCGCCCGCGCGCTGCGCGCGGAGGGTGCTGACGTTGCCTTTTATGACCCGTTTGTCGACGAGTGGTCGGTTGAGGGAACGTCGGTGCCACGTTACGAGTCATTGGCCGAGGCGCTCTCGCAATCAGACCTGCTCGTTGTTGTTCAGGCTCACACCGAGTTCCTCGAAAACCGCGATTCCATTGAGGGTGCAACTCGCCCGGTACTCGATGCCACGGGAAACTTTCTCGGTGACAACGTGGAACGCTTGTAGGTTCCGCACATCGTCTCGGGTCGAACCAATGGGTAGCCTTAGGGTATGACTTTCGCGCCCGTGCCATTTAACGATCTCAAGCGCGGCACTGAATCGATTCGGGCAGAACTCGATGCGGCCATTGCGCGAGTCGTGTCGAGCGGGTGGTTCGTTCTGGGCCCGGAGCACGACGCATTCGAGTCGGAACTCGCGGCCTACGTCGGCACCGCTCACGCGATCAATGTTGGAAACGGAACGGATGCGCTCGAGCTCGGCCTCGCCGCCCTGGGGGTGATTCCCGGCAGCCTCGTGCTCACCGTGGCCAACGCGGGCGCGTACACATCCACCGCGACGCGTTTGCTCGGCGCCGAACCGGTCTACGTCGACATCGACCCCGAAACGCACCTCATGTCGGCCGCGACGCTCGAACGCGCGATTGCGGGCTGCGGTGATGTGCCGGCAGCCATCGTCGTGACTCACCTGTATGGCGCACTCGCGCCGATGGACGAGATTCTTATCGTTGCCGCCAAGCACAACATCCCGGTTCTCGAAGACTGCGCGCAATCTCTTGGCGCCCGCGCGAACGGCACGATGGGTGGGGCTTTTGGCCACATTTCGACGACGAGCTTTTATCCCACGAAGAACCTCGGCGCCCTCGGTGATGGAGGCGCGGTCATGACGAACAGCGCTGAGCTCGCCGAACGTGTGCGTCGGATGCGTCAGTACGGGTGGGCATCCAAGTACTCGATCGAATCGGCGCACGGTCGCAACTCACGTCTCGACGAGCTGCAGGCAGCAATCTTGCGTGTGAAACTACCGCGGCTAGATGCGGGCAATCAGCGCCGTCGCGACATTCACGCCGTGTACGAATCGGCACTCGCAACAAGTTCCCACGCCAACGAATTACGACTCGTCAACACGACCACCGAGCGCTTCATTGCACACTTGGCTGTGCTCGAAACGGCGGATCGTGCTGGCGCGCGGGCGGCACTTGACGCCACCGGTATCAAAACCGACGTGCACTATCCCGTGCCAGACCATCAGCAGAAGTGGCCCGACTTTTCGCCGCGCCACATGCCTCTCGAGACAACCGAGCGTGCGGCTGGCCGCATCTTCTCAGTGCCGATGTTCCCTGAATTGACCGACGCCGAAGTTGCGCGAGTCGCTGAAGCCTTGAGCGCGCTCTAATGCCATCTGACGCGAACATCGCCCGCTTGATTGACCTGCAAGAGCATGTCGATCAACGCGGACGCTTGGTCGTGACCGAAGTGGGCAAAACCCTGCCGTTTGAGGCGGCGCGCATGTTCGTGATCTCGGGTGTGCCCGAGGGCGAGCCGCGCGGTATCCACGCCCACAAACAATGCCATCAGTTCTTGGTTTGCGTTCGCGGAAGCGTCAAAGCGATGGTCGATGATGGGGAGGTTCGCGAGGTGGTGACCCTCGATCGTCCCAGTCTGGGGCTACACATGCCGCCTCTGACCTGGGGTGCTCAATACGACTACTCGGACGACGCCGTGCTCGTGGTACTTGCATCACATCAATATGACGCGGAAGATTACATTCACGACTACGACGAGTTCGTGGAAAAGGTCGCAGCGTCCGGGCGTCGCGCGACATGAGCCTGACAATTTCGATTGCCCTGTGCACGCACAATGGCTCGAGATTCGTGTCCGAGCAGGTGCGGAGCATCCTTTCACAAACCCGATTGCCGCACGAGATTGTGCTCTCCGACGATGCGTCGAATGACGGCACCGTTGGGATTGTGCGAGCCGAACTCGACTCGTTCAATTCCGGGAGAGCGACTCCGATCTCACTCGTTGTTCGCGAAAATTCGCCGGCACTCGGCGTGACCAAAAACTTTGAGCAAGCCATTTCCCTCTGTTCGAGTGACCTTGTCGCGTTGTGCGATCAAGACGACGTGTGGGTACCAGGGAAACTTGCGCGCATGGCATCCGAGTTCGAGGCTCGACCTGACCTCACGCTGCTGCACACGAACCTCATGCTGGTGGATGCCCAACTCCAGCCACTTGGCAAAGACATGTTTTCGGCCCATCACGTCAGCCCGAGGGAAATCAAGTCGATTCAGGAGGGACGTGCCCTCGAAGTCTTTATGCGACGGAATCTGGTGACGGGTGCGAGCACGCTGTTTCGGCGCAGTCTGTTCGATGTCGCGATGCCACTACCGCCGTCATGGGTGCATGACGAGTGGTTAGGAATCGTGGCTGCTGTGACGGGGCGCGTGGATTGTCTCGAAGAGACTCTGGTCGAGTACCGCCAACATGGCGGAAACCAAATTGGTGCAGCCAAGTTGAATATTCGCCACTACGTCGGGCGCCTGATTTTCCCGCGAACCGAACGCAACGAACGGCTCTATGAGCGGGCACAACAAATGGTCTCCCATCCTGTGTTTGCTGATTCCGCGTCGGCTCGACCTATCGCGCTCGAGAAGTTTGCACACGAAACCGTGCGTCGAAACCTTCCCGCGTCCCGATGGCGTCGAATCAGGCCCGTCTTGCGGGAGCGCACGACGGGGCGGTATCGCAACTTCGGCTTGGGACTTGCTGACATCGCGCGCGACCTCATCCAGCCGGTGTAATTTTGGGTAAGGTGGCTGTCTGTCACAGGGCACCTCAGCTGAACACAACGTGCCAGAGCAATTGAATCAGAATGGAAAAATGGCCACGTTCGAGGGCGTCCCCCTAAATTTGAGCCCCGCGGGGTTGCGATTGCGCCAACACATCGGCGGTATGACTCACACTGAGGGCGTTGTCTCATCGTGATCGATAGTTTTCGGTCACCATCGCGTCGAGCGGGTGGCACACGGACGCAACGTGCCATCAATGCCTTGCGCCACGAGGGTCTGCTTTCACTGTGGTGGCGTGTCGCGAAATGGCGTGCGAGTCGCCGCAGTGGGTTCGCGCGTGTGCCGCTCGATAGCGTGTTCCACGACGACGTCATCGATGTCGATTGGACCATTCCGCGTGACTTCAATTCCGGTGTGGTTAGCGCACCGAAGAACGGGTACAACATTGCCTGGGTGATTTCCCCACCGAGCGCGGCGAGCGGCGGTCACGTCAATGCGTGGCGATTCATGAAGTTCCTTGAAGACGCCGGTCACAATCTCACGCTCTATTTCTACTCGGCTCCCACCTTTCCTCGATTCTCGGTGGATGGGATTCGGCGCATGCTCGGCATCACGACGGCGTATCCCGCGCTCGCCGCTGACATGCGCATGTACTCGCCCGACACGGGGATTGAGGGCGACTATCACGCCGTGATTGCTTCCGATTGGGCTACCGCTTACGCGTCCTATCGATATTCCGGAAACGCCAAGCGAATTTACTTTGTGCAAGATTTCGAACCGGTTTTTTACCCCGCCGGTTCCGACTACATTGTTGCGGAGAACTCGTATCGGCTTGGGTTCCACGGCATCACGGTAGGGCCTTGGCTTTCGCAGAAGCTGACGCGGGATTTCGGAATGCGTGCTGACCATTACGACTACGGGGTCAATTCGGACTTGTATCGACGCACAAATGACGAACGTCGCGACGACGTTATCTTTTATGCACGACCCACGACGGGGCGTCGCGCAACTGAATTCGGGCTTCTCGTGCTGGAGGATTTTCACCGCCAGCGACCCGAGGTCACAATTCACATCGCTGGGTGGGACATGTCGTCTTACGACATACCTTTTCCGTATGTGAATCATGGGCCATTGGATGTGCGAGAGCTCTCCTCTCTCTACAACCGGTGCGCCGCGGCCTTGTCTATCTCGTTGTCGAGTGCCTCGCTTTTCCCGTTTGAAGTGATGTCATGCGGTGTGCAACCAGTCATCAATGACGCGGACTACACACGTGTCGCACTCAACAACAATCCACATGTCATCTACGTTCCGTTGAGTCCGAAGGTGATGTCGCGCGCACTCATAACCGCCTTGGAGCGGCCCGATCAAGTTGAGAATTCGCGCACGATTGCGGCGTCATTCGGCGATGCCGGCTGGAAAGATTCGGGCGTGCAATTCATGGAGGCGTTCACACGTGTGATGTCAGGTGGCAAGTAGGGCAATGGCCGCGCGAAACTCGGCGCCTAACCTCGACGTGACCGTGATTATCCCGACGTTCAATGGAGAGCGCTACCTCGGCCGCATTCTCGACGCCTTGCGAGAACAGGATACTGATGCAGGGTTCGAGGTGCTCGTCGTCGATTCTGGCTCGACCGACGCCACGCTCGACATTGTCGCGGCTCGGGTCGGCGCCCTCGGAGAAGCGCAGCTGCGGTTACATCAGATCCCCAACAGCGAGTTCGGCCACGGAAGAACGCGAAACCTCGCCGCTCAACTCGCGCGCGGGCGAGTGCTCGTCTACCTGTCCCACGATGCCGTTCCCCTGGGCGCGAACTGGCTCACCACCTTGATCCAGCCGCTCACGAGTTCGACTGCCCAGGCCGTCGTCGCGCGCCACATCGCCCGCCCGCACTGCCCGCCACTGCTCAAATACGAGATAGAGGCCGTGTTTGACCGATGCGGTCCCCGAGACCGGGTGTCGCTCGAGCGACTCTCGCCGGCTGAGTTGGCGGCGATTGACTCGGTTGCTGACCTCGACGCGCGGTCGTTCTACTCGGATGTCGCGAGCGCGACGACGCGCGAGTTTCTCTTGTCGGTGATCCCGTATCAGGACATTTCGTATTCTGAAGACTTTGCTTTCGGACACGATGTTCTCGTCGGCGGTTACGCCAAGGCATATACGCCGCTTGCCCCCGTTGAACACTCAAATGATGTGACATTCGCCGAGTATGGCAAGCGGATTTTCGACGAGACGCTCGGACGCCGCCGAATCGGCCAAGAGCGTTCGTCCCTTTCGTGGGCCGGCGCCATGGCGCGCGCAGTGAAGGGCTCTATGAAGGATGCGCCACGCATCGCGCGCGACCCTGATTACTCCCTGGGCGCCAAGTTGCACTGGCTGTTCGTCAACCCGTTCTGGCAGGTGCGCAAGTGGAGCAACATTCGGCGCGCGATTAGCGTGCGATTCGATGACGCGCACGCAATCGCGCGCTACTCGCTCGAAGCGGAACGCGCCCGTCGAAGCGCAAGCACCTGACGAACGCCCAGTCCTGCCCGCACGATCGCACGCACCGGCCACTGATACCAACGTGGGTGTTGGCGGGTAACGAACGTCGCTGCACTCGCGTGGTGCGCGCGAATCATTGCACTCGACTCACTCTTGGTTGACTCGCCGCCGATGTGCGTCACGACGGCCGCGGGGTCATAGACGTTTCGCCAGCCCGCGCGGCCAAGCCGCACGCCGAGATCGACGTCTTCGAAATACATGAAAAAGGCCGCGTCGAATCCACGAATCGCATCGAATGCCGCGCGTCGCACCAGAACACACGCCCCCGACAACCAGCCCACGTCGCGCAGGGTGACGTGCTCCGGCGAGTCGAGTCGATAGCGCGTTGACCACGGGTTTTGAGGCCAGATTCGATGCAGAGCCGCGTGCATGGCACCGCCCCATAGCGACGGCACCGCACGAGCCGACGGGTAGGTGGAGCCGTCGGGGTTGAGGATACGCGGGCCGACCGCACCGGCATCCGGCTCACTCGTCAATCGGGCGAACAAGATTTCGAGCGCGTTCGGGGCGAGAGACAAATCGGGATTCGCAATCAGCACCGCATTGAACGAGGCCGGCAGATCGGCCACAACGGCGTTGATCGCCTGACCGTAGCCGACGTTGGAGCGCAACTGGTGAACGGCCACGTCATAGCGCTTCGCAATTGCGAGTGTTGTCGCAACGTCGCTCGACGCGTTGTCTGCGACGATGACGCGGGGGGAGCGACCGCAGGTCTCGCGCACCGATGAGAGAAACGCGTCGAGTTGAGAACTCGAGTTGTACGAGACGGTGACGATGGCGATGTGGCGCAGATCCATCGTTCACCTCCACGAAAAAAACGTGCCCTCGAGAGGATTCGAACCTCCGACCTTTGGTACCGGAAACCAGCGCTCTATCCCCTG
>JBMOEY010000058.1:0-8900 GCA_049314515.1 Microbacteriaceae bacterium | reverse complement strand
CATCGAGACGCCGTATCGTCGCGTGGTCAAGGGCAAGGTCACCGAGAACATCGACTACCTCACCGCGAGCGAAGAAGATGAGCACGTCGTGGCTCAGGCCAACGCCAAGCTCACCGCCGACAAGCACTTCGCGGAAGACCGCGTTCTCGTTCGCCGAAAGGGTGGCGAGGTCGATCTGGTTCCTGCCGACGAAGTCGACTACATGGACGTCAGCCCGCGCCAGATGGTGTCGGTTGCCACCTCGCTCATTCCGTTCCTTGAGCACGACGATGCGAACCGCGCGCTCATGGGCGCCAACATGCAACGGCAGGCTGTGCCGCTGCTTCGTTCGGAAGCGCCGCTCGTCGGAACCGGTATGGAGAACTTCGCTGCGATCGACGCCGGTGACGTGGTCACCGCTGACGCAGCCGGTGTGGTTGCCGAGGTGTCGGCCGACGTTGTCACCGTGCAGCTCGACGCCGGTGGCACGCAGCAGTACTTCTTGCGCAAGTTCGACCGCTCCAACCAGGGCACGAGCTACAACCACCGTGTCGTCGTCAACGCGGGTGACCGCGTTGAGGTCGGGCAGGTTATCGCCGATGGTCCCGCCACCGAAGAGGGCGAGCTCGCCCTGGGTAAGAACCTCCTCGTGGCATTCATGCCGTGGGAGGGTCACAACTTCGAAGACGCGATCATCCTGAGCCAGCGTCTCGTGTCTGACGACGTACTCAGCTCGATTCACATCGAAGAGTACGACGTGGATGCGCGCGACACGAAGCTCGGTAAAGAAGAGATTACGCGCGACCTGCCGAACGTATCGCAGGAGCTCATCGCTAACCTCGACGAACGTGGCATCATTCGCATCGGCGCGGAGGTTCGCCCCGGCGACATCCTCGTCGGCAAGGTCACGCCCAAGGGTGAGACCGAGCTCTCGGCCGAAGAGCGCCTGCTGCGCGCAATCTTTAACGAGAAGAGCCGCGAAGTTCGTGACACTTCGCTCAAGGTTCCCCACGGTGAAGCCGGAACGGTTATCGCGGTCAAGGTGTTCGACGCAGAGAACGACGAGGACGAACTTGGCTCTGGTGTCAACCAGCGCGTGGTCGTCTACATCGCTCAGAAGCGCAAGATCACCGAAGGTGACAAGCTCGCTGGTCGCCACGGCAACAAGGGTGTTATCGCCAAGATTCTCCCCATCGAAGACATGCCGTTCCTCGAAGACGGAACTCCCGTCGACGTGGTGCTCAACCCGCTCGGTATTCCCGGTCGCATGAACTTCGGACAGGTTCTCGAAACCCACCTCGGCTGGATTGCCAAGCAGGGCTGGAAAGTCGAGGGCAACCCGTCGTGGGCTGGCGCTCTTCCCGAGGTCGCTCGCGAGGCTGCTCCCGGCACGAAGGTGGCAACACCCGTATTTGACGGCGCACTCGAGGAAGAAATCGCGGGTCTGCTCGACTCGACGCTTCCCACTCGTGATGGCGCGCGACTCATCGGCTCGAGCGGTAAGGCTCGTCTCTTCGACGGCCGTTCTGGCGAGCCGTTCCCTGAGCCCGTGTCGGTCGGCTACATGTACATCCTGAAGCTCCACCACCTGGTCGACGACAAGATTCACGCGCGTTCGACGGGCCCCTACTCGATGATCACGCAGCAGCCCCTCGGTGGAAAAGCCCAGTTCGGCGGACAGCGTTTCGGCGAGATGGAGGTGTGGGCGCTCGAAGCGTATGGCGCCGCTTACGCACTGCAGGAACTGCTGACCATCAAGTCCGACGACATCGTCGGTCGCGTGAAGGTGTACGAGGCCATCGTCAAGGGCGAGAACATCCAAGAACCGGGTATCCCCGAATCGTTCAAGGTTCTGATGAAGGAAATGCAGTCGCTGTGTCTGAACGTCGAGGTGCTTGACGCTAATGACAACGTCGTGAGTCTTCGCGACACCGACGACGAGGCATACCGTGCCGCCGAAGAACTCGGCATCAACATTTCCCGGCTAGAGACCTCGTCGATCGACGAAATCTAAGCCAGACGAGACTACGGAAACAGGAAAAGAGTAGACGTGTTTGACACAAACACCTTCGATCAGTTGCGCATCGGTCTGGCCACGGCCGACGACATTCGTCGTTGGTCATTCGGCGAGGTCAAGAAGCCTGAAACCATCAACTACCGCACGCTAAAGCCCGAGAAGGATGGTCTCTTCGGAGAGCAAATCTTCGGACCCTCGCGTGACTGGGAGTGCTCGTGCGGAAAGTACAAGCGCGTTCGCTTTAAGGGCATCGTCTGTGAGCGTTGCGGCGTTGAGGTCACGAAGTCGTCGGTGCGCCGTGAGCGCATGGGCCACATCGAGCTCGCCGCTCCCGTCACTCACATCTGGTACTTCAAGGGCGTGCCGAGCCGTCTCGGTTACCTGCTCGACATGGCGCCGAAAGACCTCGAAAAGGTCATTTACTTCGCCGCGTACATGGTGATCGACATTGACGAAGACGGTCGTCACGCCGACATGCCGGGTCTCGAGAACGAGCTTCGCCTCGAACTCAAAACCCTCGAAGGCCAGCGCGATGCTCGTATCGCCGACCGCATGCAGCGCCTCGAGAAAGACCTCGAAGCACTCGAGGCCGAAGGTGCCAAGAGCGACCAGAAGCGCCGCGTCAAGGACTCCGCCGAAAAAGAGATGGGGCTCATCCGCAAGTCAATTGACGACGAGATTGCTCGTCTCGAGCGCGTCTGGGATGACTTCCGTAACCTCAAAGTCGGCGACCTGAAGCCTGAAGACGCCGTATTCAACGAGCTCGTTGACCGCTACGGACTTTACTTCGACGCGTTCATGGGTGCCGAGGCCGTCAAGAAGCGCCTCGAATCCTTCGATCTCGTTGGAGAGGCCGAAAAGCTCCGCGATGAAATCGCCAACGGCAAGGGCCAGCGCAAGATTCGCGCGATCAAGCGTCTGCGCGTTGTGAGCGCTTTCATCAACACCGGCAAGTCGCCCGCCGCCATGGTGCTCGACGTCGTTCCGGTCATTCCGCCGGAGCTTCGCCCCATGGTGCAGCTCGACGGTGGCCGCTTTGCCACCTCCGACCTCAACGACCTCTACCGTCGTGTGATCAACCGCAACAACCGTCTGCGTCGTTTGCTTGACCTCGGTGCCCCCGAGATCATCGTGAACAACGAGAAGCGCATGCTTCAAGAGGCCGTGGATGCGCTGTTCGACAATGGTCGTCGCGGACGCCCCGTCACCGGAACCGGAAACCGCGCCCTCAAGTCGCTCTCCGACATGCTCAAGGGTAAGCAGGGTCGTTTCCGCCAGAACCTGCTCGGAAAGCGCGTCGACTACTCTGGCCGTTCGGTCATCGTCGTTGGTCCGCAGCTCAAGCTGCACCAGTGTGGTCTACCCAAGCAGATGGCGCTCGAGCTGTTCAAGCCGTTCGTCATCAAGCGCCTGATCGACCTGTCGCACGCGCAGAACATCAAGAGCGCCAAGCGCATGGTCGAGCGCAGCCGCCCCCAGGTGTGGGATGTGCTCGAAGAGATCATCCGCGAGCGCCCGGTTCTGCTCAACCGCGCGCCGACGCTCCACCGCCTCGGTATTCAGGCGTTCGAGCCACAGCTCGTCGAGGGTAAGGCGATTCAGCTTCACCCGCTCGTGTGTGCGGCGTTCAACGCCGACTTCGACGGCGACCAGATGGCTGTGCACCTTCCGTTGTCGGTCGAGGCTCAGGCTGAGGCTCGCGTGTTGATGCTCGCATCGAACAACATTCTCAAGCCGTCCGACGGTCGCCCGGTGACCTTGCCCACGCAGGACATGATCATCGGACTGCACCACATGACCACGGTCAAGGTGAAGGCGAACGGCTTTGGTCGTCAGTTCAACTCAGTCGCCGAGGCGATTCTTGCGAAGGATGAAGGTCGACTCGACCTGAACGCCGTCGTGCGTATCCGCATCTTCGACACGATGTTTGCTGAGGCCGACCTGGCTGAAGACGTCGAGTTCCACACCGGTCTGAAGACTCCTGAAACGGTGACCGTCAAGCGCGTCGCTCCGATGCAAGACGGTTCGATGATGGTGGTCTGCACGCTCGGACAGGCGCTCTTCAACGAGTCGCTTCCGGTCAACTACCCGTTCGTGTTCGAAGTTGCCGACAAGGGCACCATCTCGAAGATCGTGAACGACCTCGCCGAGCGCTTCCCGAAGACGGCCGTTGCGGCCACGCTCGACAAGATCAAAGACGCCGGTTTCTACTGGGCTACTCGCTCGGGCGTCACCGTCGCTCTGTCCGACATTCTGACCCCGCCCAACAAGGCAAAGATCGTCGACGGCTTCGAAAAGAAGGCCGCGAAGGTTCAGTCCGAGTTCGACAAGGGTCTGCTCACCGACACCGAGCGTAAGCAAGAGCTCATCCAGATCTGGACCGAAGCAACAGCCGAGGTCGCGGATGCGATGCGCAAGAACTTCCCGGAGAACAACACCATCAACCGCATGGTGACCTCGGGAGCTCGTGGTAACTGGCTGCAGGTGCGCAACATCGCCGGTATGCGTGGTCTGGTGAACAACCCGAAGGGTGAGATTATCCCTCGTCCGATCATCTCGAGCTACCGTGAAGGTCTGTCGGTCGTCGAGTACTTCATCGCGACCCACGGTGCTCGTAAGGGTCTCGCTGACACCGCTCTGCGTACCGCCGACTCGGGTTACCTGACTCGTCGTCTCGTCGACGTGGCGCAAGACGTCATCATTCGTGAAGACGACTGTGGCACGACCAAGGGTCTCGACGTGAAGATTGTCGAACTCGACAAGGCCGGCAACACGGTGCGCGATGCGAACGGCGAATTGGTGAAAGACGAGAACGTCGAGAACTCGGTGTTCGCTCGCTCGCTGTCAGAAGACGCGCTCGACGCGAAGGGCAACGTTGTTGCCACCGCAGGTACCGACATCGGTGACGTCATGATTGACGCATTGTTGGCCGCCGGCATCGATGAGATCAAGGTTCGCTCGGTTCTCACGTGTGAGTCGACGACGGGTGTGTGTGCCGCGTGTTATGGCCGTTCACTCGCCACTGGCAAGCTTGTCGACATTGGTGAAGCCGTCGGTATCATCGCGGCTCAGTCGATTGGTGAGCCTGGAACTCAGCTCACGATGCGTACCTTCCACACGGGTGGTTCGGCATCGGCCGAGGACATCACGCAGGGTCTGCCTCGTGTTCAGGAGCTCTTCGAAGCTCGTACCCCGAAGGGTGCCGCTCCGATTGCGGGTGCGGCCGGTCGTATCTCCATAGAAGAGACCGAGCGCACGCGAAAGATTGTGCTCACGCCCGACAACGGCGACGAGCCCATCCCGTACCCGGTTCTGCGTCGTGCCTCGTTGCTCGTTGAGGAAGGCGACCACGTCGAACTCGGTCAGCAGCTCATCACCGGTACGCGTGACCCGAAGGACATCATGCGTGTTCAGCAGGTGCGCGACGTGCAGCGCTTCCTCGTGAGCGAGGTGCAGGGCACGTACCGTTCGCAGGGTGTGACCGTGCACGACAAGCACATCGAGGTCATCGTGCGTCAGATGCTCAAGAAGGTCACGGTCGTCGACCAGGGTGACACCGAGCTTCTTCCGGGTGAGGTCGTGGACCGCATCCGTTACACCGAAATCAACCGTCAGGCACTGCTCGAGGGCAAGAAGACGGCTTCGGCTCGCCAAGAGGTCATGGGTATTACCAAGGCGTCGTTGGCAACCGAGTCGTGGCTCTCGGCCGCGTCGTTCCAGGAAACCACCCGCGTTCTGACGCAGGCTGCCATGGACGGCAAGAAGGACCCACTGGTTGGTCTCAAGGAGAACGTCATCATCGGAAAGCTGATCCCAGCCGGAACGGGTCTCACCCGTTACCGCGCTGTGACGGTCGAAGCTACCGAGGAGGCGAAGGCGGAGCGTTACCCGAACCGCATCTTCGCAACCGACGCCGACTTCAACGAGAACGACTTGAGCTTCGTGGAGTTTGAGTCGTTCGCTAGCGACGACTTCTCGGGAGAGTACAACTAGTCATTCGGTTCGCAGTGATTGCGGGAGGGGCTCGAACCTCAGTGGTTCGGGCCCCTTTCGCGTCGCCCCGTGGTGAATGGTGGACAATAGGAACGTGGTTGCACAGGATGCCCCCCGGGACAAGGCGAAAGCGCCCCTCAGCGACGAAGATCGCAAGCGATTCTTTCGCCCGCCACTGACCGATGTCACCACGGTCGTACCGCCCGCGCCCGCGCCCGCACAGCCTGCGCCTGCACAGCCCGCGCCTATCTCCAATCCCTCGGGCGACGACCCTCCGAAACGAAAGTCGTTCGACGAAATCATCTCGGGTGAGTTCCATCGCATGACCGATTCCATCCCCATCATCGGTCACAACCGACAAGGCGAGCCTCGCCGTGGCATCGTTACCCTCGGCTTGATTGTGGCGGTGCTTGCTGTGATTGGCGGCGTCGTGGCTGTGATTCTGAAATTCACCTTGTGACAATCAAGCCCGCCCGCCCGACCAACCTCGAGATCACCGCGGCACTAGCCTTTGCCCTCGGCATGTGGTTCGCACTTGCGGTCGCGGGACTCGGCATCGGCTCGGTGTTAGTCAACCGCGACGTGATCACCGATCCGCGAGCGGGTGTGGGACTCGGCCCGGCGATGGTGTTCGCATCCCTCATCGGTTTCGCACTCACGGCAACCCTCAGCTCGTTTTCTCGCCGCAGACGAGGCCGCACGGGAGGCGGCTATGCCGGGGCGTCGATGATTGTTTCGGCGGTCGCCTACCTCGCGTTTGTGCTGGTCGCCCTCGCCGGGTGGCTGCTGTTCGTGCCGGGAAACCCGGCCGACGCGCTCGACTTTGCCGTATCGTCGGCCATCGACTGGCCGGCCGCCGTGCTCGTGCTCATCTCGTTCGTCGATGCCCTCGCCTACTTTGCCTACCTGTCGTGGAGAACTCGCAACGTCGTCTAACCGATGGCTCTAGCGTGTCGGCATGCCATTTGCCGTCGCCCAGGCTTTCGCCCCTGCTCTTGTCCCTGTTCTCGACGTGATCGGGTTTGTCGCGTTCTTTGCCGTCTCGATTGCCCTGAGCATCGTGGATGTGCGCGAGCACCGCCTCCCGAACAAACTCGTTGGCCTGGCTGCTGTGATCGGCATCGCAACGTTTGCCACGACCGCGCTGCTCATGGGGGATTGGCAACCGTTGTGGCGCGCACTCGCGTGTTCCGCGGGAACGTTTGCCGTGTATGTCGTGCTGCATGTGCTCGCGCGAACGAAAAACAGCGCGGGATTGGGAGCCGGTGATGTGAAACTCGCGGGTGTGCTGGGTCTGTATCTCGGTTGGCTCAGCGTCGACGCCACGATTCTGGGAATTGCCGCCGGATTTGTGTTCGGAGCCGTGTTTTCACTGGTTTTGTTGGTATTTCGGCGGGCACATCGCACCTCGCGCGTGGCGTTTGGTCCGTGGATGCTCGCCGGCGCGTGGCTCATCATCGCCGTGGCCGCCGCGAACACGGCATCCGGTTTGCCCGACCTGCTCTTTTCGCACTACAGTTGAGACTTGGTGCGACAAACGTCGTGCCGTGTGTCGTGCCCAAAAACGCGACTCCGGTGCGTCACTCGTCTCGCTTGCTCCACTTAGGGTTCCTCACCCCATTGATGCGGGAGGACCCCCATGGCATATTCGGCCACATACGTTTCGCACTCGCGGTTCGGGCCGGATTTTGTTTGCGAGAACATCCATCAGATTCGTCTGGTTGCTGATCTCCACAATTCATCACACTGTCACCGTGCAGTCAAAACAAGGAGAAATAGTGCCAACTATTAACCAGTTGGTCCGTAAGGGTCGTTCGCCCAAGGTCACCAAGACCAAGGCACCCGCCCTGAAGGCAAACCCCCAGCAGCGTGGCGTGTGCACCCGCGTGTACACGACCACACCCAAGAAGCCGAACTCGGCTCTTCGCAAGGTTGCGCGCGTCAAGCTCAGCAACGGCACCGAAGTCACCGCCTACATTCCCGGCGAGGGCCACAACCTCCAGGAGCACTCGATGGTGCTCGTTCGTGGTGGTCGTGTCAAGGACCTCCCCGGTGTTCGTTACAAGATTGTTCGTGGCGCACTCGACACGCAGGCGGTCAAGAACCGCAAGCAGGCGCGTAGCCGCTACGGCGCGAAGATGGAGAAGAAGTAATGCCACGTAAGGGACCAGCCCCGAAGCGTCCCGTCGTTGCCGACCCGGTATACGGCGCTCCCATCGTGACGCAGCTTGTGAACAAGATTCTTCTCGACGGTAAGAAGGGTCTCGCCGAGCGCATCGTTTACGGTGCCCTCGAAGGCGTGACCGCCAAGACCGGTGGCGACGCGGTCGTCACTCTGAAGAAGGCTCTCGACAACGTTCGTCCGACACTCGAGGTGCGTTCGCGCCGTGTGGGTGGATCGACGTACCAGGTTCCCGTTGAGGTTAAGCCTCACCGCGCGAACACGCTTGCGCTTCGCTGGTTGACCAGCTACGCGAAGGCTCGTCGTGAGAAGACCATGACCGAGCGTCTGATGAACGAGATCCTCGACGCATCGAACGGACTTGGCGCCGCTGTGAAGCGTCGTGAAGACACGCACAAGATGGCCGAGTCGAACAAGGCATTCGCGCACTACCGCTGGTAACACTCAGCTGTAGCGCCCCCTCCCGGTTATCTACGACCGGATACGCACACCCGCCCTTTCCAACTGGAGGACACCCGTGGCACAAGACGTGCTCACCGACCTGAACAAGGTCCGCAACATCGGCATCATGGCGCACATCGATGCTGGAAAGACGACGACCACCGAGCGCATCCTGTTCTACACAGGTATCACGCACAAGATCGGTGAGGTTCACGATGGCGCTGCCACGATGGACTGGATGGCTCAGGAGCAGGAGCGCGGTATCACGATTACGTCGGCCGCGACGAC
>JBMOEY010000057.1:0-8955 GCA_049314515.1 Microbacteriaceae bacterium | reverse complement strand
CTACTTCGGTGAGCCCCATTCCGCAGTTTTACGCGGTAATTCCGGCCGGTGGAATTGGTTCCCGCCTGTGGCCGCTGTCGCGGGCAGAGGCACCGAAATTTCTGCATGACCTGACTGGTTCGGGCAGATCCTTGCTTCGAGACACGTGGGATCGACTCCTTCCTCTTGCGGGACCTGACCGCATCATGGTGGTGACCGGACGCGCCCACCGGGCGGCAGTGGAAGAACAACTTCCTGACCTGTCCGATAAGAACGTCGTGCTCGAAAGTGAACCACGGGATTCCTCGGCGGCAATTGGCTTGGCCGCGGCCATTCTTGAGCACCGCGAACCGGGCGTCATCATCGGATCTTTCGCCGCAGACCACGTCATTCGTGGCGCTCGCTTCTTCAATGCCACGGTCACCGAAGCAGTGGCGGCTGCCCAAGCTGGATTCATCGCAACCATCGGTATTCGCCCGGATGAACCAGCCACTGGTTTCGGTTACATTCACGCGCCGAATGCGAAACCCCTAGAGGGTGCGCCGACGGCGCTCGAGGTGGATCACTTCGTTGAGAAGCCCGACTTCGCGACGGCAGAAAAGTATGTGGCGAGCGGTGACTACCTTTGGAACGCTGGCATGTTCATTGCAAAGGCATCGGTCATTCTTGAGGAGCTCGGACGAAACAAACCCGAGCTTCTGGCCGGATTGCAAGAGCTCGCGAGTGTCTGGGATGACAAAGATAAGCGCGGCCCGGTGGTTGACCGCGTCTGGCC
Source organism: Microbacteriaceae bacterium (assembly GCA_049314515.1). Taxonomy (GTDB): domain Bacteria; phylum Actinomycetota; class Actinomycetes; order Actinomycetales; family Microbacteriaceae; genus RFQD01. The sequence continues at coordinate 8,201 of JBMOEY010000057.1, read as the reverse complement.
CAAGCTCGAGAAGATCGCGATTGACTACTCGGTCGCTGAGCCCGCGGCTGCCGCCGGCAGACTTGTCACGATCCCTGCCGAATTTGATTGGGACGATGTCGGAGATTTCGCATCCATCGCGAAGTTGCACTCGACGGGCCACAAGAACGATCTCGCGATTCTCGGTGAGGGCGCGCGGGTGCTCGCTGACGCGTCGAGTGGAATCGTCATCACGGAAACGGGTCGCACGATTGCGCTCGTTGGCGTGCGCGACATTGTCGTGGTCGATACGGGCGATGCGCTGCTCGTCACGACCACGGCAAATGCCCAAAAGGTTAAGGCTGTTGTGGATGCCCTCCGCATCGCCGGACGGGATGACGTGCTGTGAGCCACTACGCGGTCGACGGTGTCGACATCGTCACACTGCCCAAGGTTTCGCTCCACGACCACCTGGATGGTTCGTTGCGTCCGGAAACGCTTCTCGAACTCGCCATCGAGGCGCAGGTCGACACCCCCGAGGACAACCCGGACGACCTCGCCGTTTGGTTTGAGCGGCAGTCGAACTCCGGCTCGCTCGTCGAGTACCTGAGGACGTTCGACCTCACGTGTGCCGTGGCGCAAACCGCGCCAGCGCTCGAACGGATTGCTCGGGAAAGCGTCCTTGACTTGGTTGCAGACGGTGTTGTGTACGGTGAGCTCCGTTGGGCCCCCGAGCAGCACCTCACTCGTGGACTCACCCTCGATTCGGCAGTCGAGGCAGTACAAGAAGGAATTACGCAAGGCATCGCCGAGGCTGCGCGAGCGGGCAAAGCGGTTCGCATCGGTCAACTCGTCACGGCCATGCGCCACGCAGACCGGTCGCTCGAAATTGCGAAGCTCGCGCTACGACACCGAGACGCGGGCGTCGTCGGGTTCGACATCGCCGGAGCCGAGGCCGGATTCTTGCCCGCACAGCACCGGGCGGCGTTCGATGAGCTCGCGAGCGAGTACTTTCCGACGACCGTGCATGCCGGCGAGGCCGATGGACTGGCAAGCATCCGTTCGGCCATCTTGGATGGTCGCGCACTTCGACTCGGTCACGGTGTGCGAATTGCCGAAGACATCACCATCGAGAGCTCCGATGATGACGTGTCGTATGTCAAGCTCGGTCGCCTTGCTGAGTGGGTTAAAGACCGGGCCATCACGCTTGAGTTGTGTCCGACGTCAAATCTGCAAACCGGGGCAGTTGCGCAGTGGGGACTGACTCTGGATGCGCATCCGTTCGACTTGCTCTACCAACTCGACTTTTGCGTGACCGTCAGCAGCGACAATCGTCTGCAAAGTGGCACGAGCTTGAGTCGCGAGCTTTCACTGCTGGTCGACACGTTCGGCTACACCTTGAGTGACATTGAGCAATTTCAGCAGAACGCGTGCGCGTCGGCTTTCTTGCCCGCTGAAGACCGTGACGAGCTTGCCGACCTGATTGCGAGCGGCTTTGAGGATGCGGTTCGCTCGTTGAGTCGATGACTCGGCACGTTTCGTCCGTGGAGGACCTCGTGATCCTCATTGAATCTCGACGATCACAGCGCCCGTTCGTGGTTGCCATAGCGGGTCGGGGCGGTGCCGGAAAATCAACTCTCGCTCATCAACTTGCCGTTCGACTGAGCGACAGCGCGGTCGTGCCTCTCGATGACTTTCTGTTAAAAGATGACATTCTTTCTCCACGAGTCGAAGATCATTATGACCTCGCCCGGGTGGAGCGCGAGGTGCTCATCGGGTTTACCCAGGGACTGCCATTTAATTATCGACGGCTCGATTGGATGACGGGAACGCTCGTCCCCATCGACGGGATCATCGACTCGACGCTCATCTTGCTCGAAGGGGTGTGCGCATTTGAGCCACCGCTTGATACCTATGCGGATCTCACGGTGTGGGTGGAGACTCCCGTCGATCTTGCGACCCAACGCGGTCGCAAGCGTGATTCGGGCACCGAGAATGAGGCGCATTGGATTTTGTGGCAACACCAAGACACGCAGTTTCTCAATCGTGCGCAACCTCACATTCGCGCGGACGTGACGATCCGCGGAGAGTAATTAACTCTCGCCAGACGGCTAGGTGACTAATGCGCGGCTTGCGACCGTGATGTCGCGCAGTCGAGTCAGAGCAACGCGTCGTCGATCTGATGCCTCGGCCGCATCCGCACACACGTCGAGGTAAACCTTCAGCTTGGACTCAGTGCCGCTCGGGCGAAACATGACCCTTGACCCGTCTTCGAGCCAAAAAGTCAACACATCGGCGTGCGGGAGACCACTGCCCCGCGACTCCGCGGCACGAAGACCGATCGAATAGTCGTCGACAGATGCGACGTTCACACCGGCGAGCTCGGTCGGAGGATGTTTCCGCAGAGCGTGCATTACCTCGGCAATAACTTTTTGCGAGGCACGAACCGAAAACGAGTCACTCACAAACACGCCGAATTGGTCTTCGATTTCGTCAAGTCGATTACCGACGGTCTTGCCCTCTGCATGCAATTCGCTCGCGATGGAAAGTATTGCGAGCCCAGCCGAGATTCCATCTTTGTCATGCACAGTGTGCGGATTGACCAGAAAGCCAAGCGCCTCTTCGAAACCAAACAACAGGTTGTGCACACGCGAAATCCACTTGAATCCCGAGAGAGTCCAGACGAATTCGAAGCCATAGTATTCGGCAACGCGCTGAAGCTGCGGGGAAGACACAATGGAGCAGGCGAGAGCGCCGGTGGGCATGCCGTTCAATCGTGCACGCAGGGCAACCCACGTGCCAAGTAGGACACCAATCTCATTGCCGGTCAGAATACGGTAGCCACCGTCTGACGATTCGTCTGGGATGCCGACCCCAAGCCGATCCGCGTCAGGATCGTGCGCCAGAACCAGGTCTGCGCCAACTTCTCGCGCTCGCGCGCACGCCAAGGCGAGTGCGCCTTCTTCTTCGGGGTTAGGGAATGGCAGTGTGGGGAAGTCTGGGTCAGGATTCACTTGTTCGTCGACGATCGTCATCGCGTCGAGAGTGAAACCGGCGCGACGGAGCACGCGCGTGAAGGTGTCATGACCAACACCGTGCATCGCGGTGTAGACAAATCGTGGCTCGTGAATCGGCTCGGGCACGAGTGACGCGGTGAGCGAAATGTAGGCATCTAGTACGGAATGGTCGAGGATCTCAGCGTCGCCGACCGGAATGTCCCGAGCAGAACGCGACTCGAGAGACTCAACCATATAGGCGTGTATTTCGTCGTCGAACGGCGCCACGAGTTGTCGGCCTTCGTGTGCCCCGCCCAGATAAACCTTGTAACCGTTGTCGCCTCGGGGATTGTGGCTTGCGGTAATCATGATGCCGGCATCGGCTCGCACATGTTTCACGGCAAACGCGAGCACCGGCGTCGGCACGGCGGCGGGAGAAAGGAGTGCCCGGAAGCCGGCACCGGCCAAGATATTGGCAGCGATATGGGCAAAATACGCCGACTTTTCTCGGGCGTCGAATGCGATGACCACCGTGCGGACTGAACCTCCGGAGACCGCAGATTGACTCTGCGTCACAAACCGAGCGATTGCCGCCGTTGCATGAGCGATTACGACGGCGTTCATCCGGCGCGGCCCGGCTCCCAGCTGACCGCGCAGTCCGGCAGTACCAAATGTCAGGTACGCATCAAATCTCTCGCTGAGATCGTCGAGCGCCCTTTCGCATGCCTGAGGGTCATCACAGTGGCGGCACGCAAGCAACTCTTTAAGCTCTTGACGGGTATCTGGATCGATGTCGTTGGCGATCCATTCGCGCACTCGAACATCGAGTTCATCGTTCACAGTTTCTCCACGATGCCGGCGAGAAGCGCCGCCATGCGAGGCTCAGCTTCGCGACCAGCGGCTAACACCGCCTCGTGAGTGAGTGTGTCGTTATTGACTCCTGCGGCAGCGTTTGTGATGAGGGCAAGTGCGAGCACCTCGAGTCCAGATTCACGGGCGGAGATAGTTTCAATGACGGTCGACATGCCCACGAGGTCGGCACCCAGAACCCGTGCCGCGCGAATTTCTGCGGGTGTTTCATACTGCGGACCGCGAAGGCCAAAGTAGACGCCCTCTTCGAGGGTTGCATCCACCGACTGGGCAATTTTGCGCAATCGAGGCGAATAGGCGTCCTTCATGTCGGTAAACGTGGCGCCTTCAATCGGGCTCAGTCCTGTGAAGTTAATGTGATCGCTGATAAGAACGGGGGTACCTGGATTCCACTCGGGTCGAATGGCGCCACTGGCATTAGTCATGACGAACGTGTGAACCCCGCACAATGCCGATACTCGGGCACCATGGGCCACGGAACGCACACCGCGTCCCTCATAGAGGTGGCTCCGCGCGCCGAGAATCAATAGTTGAGCACCCGACGGGCTGCGGACGCTACGAATTGTGGACGAGTGCCCTGGCACACTCGGGGCCTGAAAACCGGGCAGTTCGCGCGCGGGAATTTCGTGCGTCACCTCACCGAGATGTTCAACTGCGGATGCCCATCCGCTACCCAACGTGATGGCAACATCGTGCCGTGCTCGTCCCGTAATTGCGCAAATGCGGTCGGCAGCCGACCGAGCGACGTCAAACGGTGAGACGTCGGGGTCATCGAGCGGGTGTGGTCGAGGCACACCCCAAGACTATGTGACTAGCTATTCATGGCGAGAAATCGTGCCGTTTCTTGAAACGTCTCATGAACAGCAACTGGATGACTGCCGAGCCATAGTCGTGCGGCCTTGGAGTCAGCGGGCGCATGCTGTCCTAGCGACGCGACGACGGCGCGCAGAGGAATGCTGAAGATAGACATTATTCGAAGCAACAGAGTCGGAACGCGTCCAACTTTCGAGGGCGCACCGTCGGGTGCCTCGACGGACGACACGACTTGATCCAAGTAGACCGTGTGAGTCGAGGCCTCGATTGCTTCGAATTTTGCCTCGTTGGACTTTCGCCAGAGGAGTTTTCTGGTCAGTTCGGCAAGGTCCCGAACGTTGATGACATGAATAGAAAGGTCCGGCAGGTGGCGCCGATTCTCTAACAGCAATTGCTCGAAAGGTCTCAGCGATATCCCGAACGCATTATCAACCGGAGCACCCAGAACGCGCGACGGTTTGAGAACCGTGATGTTGACTTGCGGGGCGTACTTCTCGGCCAGCCTGCCTGCGATTTCGGTGACCTGATTATTCCGGTTTTCAAGTTGCTTCATGGCCCTCCACAGTTCAGGATTGGGCTTTCTTCCGGGTGGCCGCCGAAGTTGGCGAGGTGAAAGGTGGTCTTCCAGCGATTCATCTGAATGGAGAATCACGATGCCCTGTCGAACCCCTTGAGAACTCATTGCTTTGAAGGCGTTCGTCAGAATGAATTCGTCCAATTCTGTGCCGAGCTTTCCCACCGGCACATCGAGTACTCGTGCCGGACCAAGTATCACGATGACTGCGTCGTTGCCGCGAACGCACCCTGCCCAACTTTTTTTGCTTTCCAGGTAAAGCCGACTGAATTCGATCGCGTGACCTCCGGCGTTGGAGTAATTTCTCGCCGTGACGACGTCTCTCATCCGGTCTGCCTGATCAGTGTCGCTAAGGGACAGCGATGTTATTTCACCGCTCTCAATCAGATTGAGAAGTACGTGCTTGCCCACATAGGTTGTGCCCCCGACCACATGAATTTTTCTAGGGTTTTTATCCCATTTAGCTCTGGAACTTTTTGGCTTAAGTTCGGAAACGAGGGACATTTGTCCAGACTAACGCGACCCTCATCGCGAATGTTATTGAGGAAAAGACTCGGTTTCATCAATGCGACGGACACCAATTCGAACCAAGCTGTGGCCTACTAACGCAGGCCGATTGAGAGGGCGGTTACGCCGAACCGATGATGGCGTCCACGTCAATCTCAACGAGCATGTCCTCGGCCGCAAGCGCACTGACCTCTATTGCCGTGGCAGCAGGTCGAATTTCCCCAAAGAATTCGCCGTGCACCGCACCTACCGCGTCGAAGTCGCTGATATTGCGCAGGTAGATGCGCGTGCGAACGACGTCACCAAACGTTGCTCCGGCCTGTTCGAGTGCAACGGCCACCCGACGGAAAATCTCTCTAGTTTGCTCGGCCGGATCGTTGCCACCAATCGCACCCTCTGGTGCGCCGGCGGTTGTTCCGGCGACGAAGACAAAGTCGCCCGCGCGAACGGCGCGCGAGTACCCGACCTGAGGCTCGTAGACCGAACCCGAACTGATGAGAGTGCGAGGGTAGTTAGTCATTAGTCCTCCAGCAGAAGAAGTACGTGGCCGTTCGACACCGTTTGTCCTACGGGTGCGTTGATGCTGCTGACGGTTCCGTCTTTGTGAGCGGTCACCGGCTGCTCCATCTTCATTGCCTCGAGAACAAGGATGAGGTCGCCCTTGGTGACCCGCTGGCCTTCTTCGACAGCAACCTTGACCACCGTGGCCTGCATCGGTGCCTTCACGGCAGATCCTGAGGGACCGGATGCTGCGTGTGCACTCGCCTTGCGCTTGGGGGCAGGCCCCAGGTTCGCGAGGTCGCCCGGAGTATTACGCAGAAGCTTTGCGGGAAGCGCAACTTCTATGCGACGACCATCCACCTCGAGCGTGACGTGCTGTCGTTTGACCTGAGCTTTGGTCTCTTCCGTTTCACCGCTCCAGGGTTCAATGTCGTTGACGAACTCCGTCTCAATCCACGATGTGTAAACCGAGAACGGTTTGTCACCCTCGGGGGCAAACGCTGGGTCGACAACAATCTTGCGATGGAACGGCAATACGGTTGGCAGTCCCAGAACCTCGAACTCGTCGAGTGCACGGCGAGAACGTTCGAGTGCTTCCTGACGTGTGGCGCCGGTCACGATGAGCTTGGCCACCATCGAGTCGAATGATCCTGAGATTTCGTCACCCGCGGTGACGCCCGTGTCGACACGCACACCGGGGCCGCCGGGGGCGTGGAACACGTGCACGGGACCGGGAGCCGGCATGAAGTTGCGTCCCGCATCCTCGCCGTTAATGCGGAATTCGAAGGAGTGACCGGTGATTTCGGGGTCACCGTAGTCAAGGATGCCGCCCTCAGCGATGCGGAACTGCTCGCGCACGAGATCGATTCCGGTGACCTCTTCACTGACCGGGTGTTCGACCTGGAGGCGGGTGTTCACTTCGAGAAACGAGACGGTGCCGTCTTTACCGATAAGGAACTCGCACGTGCCGGCACCGAGGTAGCCGACCTCTTTGAGGATGGCTTTCGAGGAGGTGTAGAGCATCTCGAGTTGAGCATCCGTCAAGAACGGCGCGGGTGCTTCTTCAACAAGTTTCTGATGGCGGCGCTGCAATGAGCAGTCGCGCGTAGAGACGACCACCACGTTGCCGTGCGCGTCTGCGAGACACTGGGTCTCGACGTGACGGGGCTGGTCGAGGTATTTCTCGACGAAGCACTCGCCGCGACCGAACGCCGCGATTGCCTCGCGGGTTGCCGAGTCGAACTGGTCGGCGACCTCGTCGCGGGTGCGGGCAACTTTGAGGCCACGACCACCACCACCGAAAGCGGCTTTGATGGCAACCGGGAGGCCGACCTTGTCGACGAATTCGAGCACTTCGGCCGCGTCAGAAACCGGGTTCAAAGTACCGGGGGCCAGCGGAGCGCCGACTTTTTCTGCCACGTGGCGGGCTGACACCTTGTCGCCAAGACGTTCAATGGCCTCCGGGCTTGGCCCGATCCACATCATGCCGGCGTCGATGACAGCCCGAGCAAAGTCGGCGTTCTCGGCCAGGAACCCGTAGCCGGGGTGCACCGCATCGGCGCCGCTGCGGCGGGCCACCGCGAGAATTTTGTCAATCACGAGGTACGTCTCGACACTCGTCGTGCCGCCCAGCGCGTAGGCCTCGTCGGCGAGCTTGGCGTGCAATGCATCCCGGTCTTGATCGGCGTAGACGGCCACCGAACCGATGCCGTAGTCGCGGGCTGCACGAATGACACGAACGGCGATTTCGCCACGGTTAGCGATGAGGACCTTAGTGATGCGAGGCATGCATGTCAGCCTAGCGACGGATGCGCGTCGCGTGGGCGTCAAGAACCCTGGCTGCGATTCCAGAGGTCGGGCCAGAAGGCGCCGAGTTTGCCGGCGAGACGACGCACGGTTGGCAGGCTCACCCCGATAACGGTCGAGGGGTCACCGTCGATGCGCGTGATAAATGGCCCGCCGAGTGAGTCGATGGTGAACGC
>JBMOEY010000056.1:0-9033 GCA_049314515.1 Microbacteriaceae bacterium | reverse complement strand
CGCGACTAGGACGTGACGCACACCTTACTCACGCACTGGTGGTGCTGAGCGGAGGGGTAGTTCGGGTCAACCCGTCGACTCACCTTGCGTCTTCGGGAGCAGCCGTGCAGATGCTCGGACTGTATACGCCAGGCGATAACGAGCACGTGGAGCATCACGTCTACGTCAACCATGACGCGCCGCACACTCGAAGTGATGTCCTGTACAAGGGCGCACTGCGGAGTGCGACCTCGCGGGCTGTCTGGATTGGTGACGTTCTCATTGGGGCTTTGGCCACCGGGACTGACTCCTATGAGCAAAACAGAAACTTGATTCTTCGGGATGGCGCGAGAGCCGATTCAATACCTAATCTTGAGATTGAGACGGGCGACATTGTGGGTGCTGGTCACGCGAGCGCTACCGGCCGATTCGATGAGGAACAACTCTTCTATCTCGAGTCCCGTGGAATTCCAGAATCTGAAGCTCGCATGCTCGTTGTCCGGGGTTTCCTCAATGAAGTTGCCCAGAAACTTGGCTCGGCCAAGGTGGCAGCTCTGGTCGAAGAAACCCTCGACCGCCAGTTCTCCGAAGGGATTCGCGCATGACACGTCATCTCGTTTGCGCCAGTGCTGACCTCGTCCAAGATCAGGCAACGCGAGTCGTGATTGACGGCACACCTGTCGCCGTCGTTCTCGACTCCGCCGGACAGATTCACGTCATCGGCGACACGTGCACGCACGGCGACATTTCGCTCGCCGAAGGATTCGTCGAAGACGGCACCCTCGAGTGCTGGGCTCACGGATCGAAGTTCTTGTTGGAGTCGGGAAAGCCCCTGACGCTTCCCGCCTACGAACCGGTCCCTGTTTACGCTGTCGACGTCGTCGACGGTGATGTTTTTATCGACCTCGAAGTCACAAAGGACGTCTAACCATGAGCACGCTCGCTATCCGCGACCTCCATGTCTCCGTCGACACCGACGGAGGGCCCCGCGAAATTCTTCGCGGAGTCACACTCGACCTGAACTCTGGCGAAACGCATGCCGTGATGGGACCCAACGGGTCGGGTAAGTCAACCCTCGCGTACACGATTGCCGGGCACCCTCGTTATCTGGTCACGGCTGGCAGCATCACGCTCGATGGTGAAGACGTGCTGTCTATGAGCGTGGATGAACGAGCCCGCGCCGGTCTCTTTCTGGCGATGCAGTACCCAGTTGAAGTCCCAGGAATCACGGTAAGCAACTTCCTCCGCACAGCAAAGACTGCGGTGAGTGGCGAAGCTCCTGCTCTTCGTTCGTGGGTGAAGGAAATGCGCGAGTCGATGAGCAACCTGCGCATGGACGCGTCATTCTCCGAACGAAACGTCAACGAGGGTTTCTCTGGCGGAGAAAAGAAGCGTCATGAGATTCTTCAGTTGGAGCTACTCAAGCCGAGATTCGCGATTCTCGATGAAACTGACTCCGGCCTCGATGTTGATGCACTCAAAGTTGTCTCTGAGGGCGTCAATCGTGCACTTTCTTCGAGTGACCTCGGTGTTTTGCTCATCACGCACTACACGCGCATCCTTCGTTACATTCAGCCTCAGTTCGTTCATGTCATGGTTGCCGGTCGAATCGTCGAAGAGGGTGGCGCAGAGCTTGCGGATCGCCTCGAGAACGAAGGCTACGACCGGTTCCTCGAAGCGGCCGTATGACAACGTCGGCACTGAGCGCGCAGCGTTACGACGAATGCATCGAAGCGCTCAAAGAAGTGATGGACCCAGAACTCGGGGTCAATATCGTCGACCTCGGTCTCATCTATGACTTGCAGTGGGACGACGAGAACGATGCACTCGTCATACACATGACCTTAACGTCGGCCGGATGTCCGTTGACAGACGTCATTGAGGAGCAAACAGCTCAAGCTCTCGACGCGGTCACTGAACGATTCCGCATCAATTGGGTGTGGATGCCGCCGTGGGGTCCGGAAAAGATTACGGATGATGGCAGAGAGATGATGCGCGCCTTGGGGTTCTCCATCTAGCATCGTCAAGGTAGACGAGCAGAGAGAACCATAGATTGTGACCGGATTCGACACGAAGGCAATTCGCGCCGGGGGAGTAGCCGACCCACTGACGGGCGCCGTCGTGGCACCAATCCACCTTTCGACAACGTTTCGACAGGAGTTTCCTGGCGAGTTACTGTCGGGTTTCGAGTATGGTCGCTGCGCGAATCCGACACGAAGTGCGTTGCAAGAGAACCTCGCCACTCTCGAAGGTGGGATGGCTTCCTACTCGTTTGCGAGTGGCATGGCTGCTGAGGATGCGTTTTTTCGAGCCGTGGTTCGCCCGGGCGACCACATCGTTCTCGGTCTCGATGCCTACGGCGGTTCCTACCGGATGATCGACTCTGTCTACGGGGCGATGGGTGTCACACACACAACTTCGGACCTGGCTGACCTCACAACACTCGAGGCGGCGCTCTCCGCGACTCCAACGCGGGTTGTTCGCGTCGAAACGCCATCGAACCCGGTGATGGGCATCGTTGACATCGCCGCGGTAAGCGACATCGCTCATCGACACGGAGCTTTGGTCTTGGTCGACAACACGTTCGCCACTCCCGCCTTGCAGCGCCCTTTTGAACTTGGCGCTGACGCAATCGTGCATTCCACAACCAAATACCTCAGTGGGCATAGCGATGTGCTCGGCGGGGCCGTGGTTCTCAACGATGCCGACTTAGCGTCGTCGGTGTACAACATGCAGAACTGGCTCGGCGCCGTGTCCAGCCCGTTCGACTGCTACCTCACTTTGCGTGGTATCAAGACTCTTGGATTGCGCATGGAACGCCATTCCCGAAATGCGCTGGCCGTCGCCCAGGCCGTGCGCGAGCATCCTGCCATTGAAAACGTTTTCTACCCGGGTCTCGAGTCTCATCCGGGGCATGAGGTTGCTGCTCGTCAAATGAGTGCATTTGGTGGGATGTTGTCACTCACGCTTGCCGGTGGGCCCGAGTCGGCAAAGCTCCTGACGACGCGAACCAAAATCTTCACCCTCGCACCGTCACTCGGTGGCGTCGAGTCGCTCATCGAGTGGCCGTCTGGCATGACTCATACCTCGGTAGAAGGCACCGCTCTGGCAGTGCCACACAACTTGGTACGCATTGCCGTCGGGATCGAAACCGAGAACGACCTCATCGACGACCTGAAACAGGCCCTCGACTCGCTCTAGCGCTGACGGCGATTGACGAGCTTCCAGGTCACGGGGAAGAGCAGACCAGCGAGGGCGGCCTTTATGAGGTCACCAATGATGAACGGGTAGAGCCCGAGAGACAGGGTCGTTGCGACGTCATTCGGTGATCCGACGCCGGCGAGGAACACCGCAAGCCACGGCAGACCGACCGCATAGATGACGGCCTCGCCAGCGAGGAAGATGCTAATCGCGCCCCAGGCAGACCGGTCGAGCCCACGTTGAGCCATCCAACCAGTCAGGGCGCCAGCCAGAACGAAGCCAATGATGTACCCGACGGTCGGCCCGCCGGTGAGCGAATCAAGACCACCCTGAGCGCCAGTGAAAACCGGCAGACCAACAGCCCCAAGCGCCACGTACGTCAACATCGACGCAAGTCCACGCCACATGCCCAAAGTGGTGCCCACTAGCAGAACCGCAAAAGTTTGGCCCGTGATCGGCACCGGCCACATCGGGATGGAAATTTGGGCGGCCGCTGCGGTTAAGACAGCTCCACCCAGAATGAACGCAATGTTCGTGACCAGACTGCGCGCACCGAGTCGGTCAGCGAGAACGAAGCGAGAGGGGGCTGCTGCAATTGACGACACGTCAAACTCCTTAGTGGGCGCATGTTGCAACGACACGGAGGTTCCGGTCGTTGTGCATGCAAATATACTAAGGGAGTCTTCGCGCCCAGGCTGTGGGCCATAATCCGCCGGAAGTGACTCATCGTGCTCAGTGTGTCCAGCCTTGAGCTCCGCGTGGGCGCTCGACTTCTGATGAGTGATGTCACTTTTCGCGTCAGTGACGGTGACAAAATCGGCCTCGTGGGTCGAAACGGCGCGGGCAAGACCACGTTGACGAAGACCCTTGCCGGCGACCTGGTTCCTGCGGGTGGGGTCATAGAACGTTCCGGTGAGATTGGCTACTTGCCTCAAGATCCTCGCTCCGGCAACCCCGAGGAGCTTGCTCGAACACGAATTCTTGACGCTCGGGGTCTCGGTTCACTCGTGATGGGCATGCGCGTGGCAACTGAAGAAATGGCGAGCTCTGACACTGCCGTGAGTGAAAGCGCAATGAAGCGCTACGGGCAATTGAATGACCAGTTTCTTGCCTTGGGTGGATACGCGGCTGAAGCCGAGGCAGCCGCCATCGCCAGCAACCTTGCCCTGCCCGATCGCATCCTCGATCAACCACTCAAAACGCTGTCTGGTGGCCAGCGGCGTCGAATCGAGCTAGCGCGAATTCTTTACTCGGGCGCGCGAACGATGCTGCTGGACGAACCGACTAACCACCTTGACGCAGACTCGGTCGGGTGGCTCCGTGAATTCCTCAAGGGCTACCAAGGTGGGCTCATCGTCATCTCTCACGACGTAGAACTCGTCGGAGACACGGTGAACCGGGTTTTCTATTTGGATGCGAACCGTCAAGTTATTGACATCTACAACATGAATTGGAAGAACTACCAACGCCAGCGCGAAGCGGACGAACAGCGACGAAAGCGTGAACGAGCCAACGCCGAAAAGCAGGCGACGACGTTGCAATTGCAGGCGGCAAAAATGGGAGCAAAGGCGACCAAGGCAGTCGCGGCGCAACAAATGGCTAAACGGGCCGAAAAATTGCTCAGCGGTCTGGACGATGTTCGCGTTGCGGACCGGGTGGCCAAGTTGCGGTTCCCGGAGCCCGCACCGTGCGGAAGAACTCCACTCACGGGTCGGGACTTGTCAAAAAGCTATGGTTCTCTCGAAATTTTCACTGCAGTTGATTTGAACATCGACCGAGGATCAAAGGTCGTCGTGCTGGGACTCAATGGGGCGGGAAAGACCACGCTTTTGAGAATCCTCGCCGGAGTGGATTCCTCCGATACGGGGCAAATCGATGCCGGACATGGCCTCAAGGTCGGCTACTACGCGCAAGAACACGAAACGCTCAACGTCGATCGATCGGTTCTCGAAAACATGGTTTCCGCGTCACCTCACCTGACCGAAACTGAGGCAAGAAAAGTGCTGGGAAGCTTTCTTTTCTCCGGCGATGACGCGCACAAAAAAGCCGGGGTTCTCTCGGGTGGTGAAAAGACTCGACTCGCACTGGCGATGCTCGTAGTGTCCAGCGCAAACGTTCTGTTGCTCGACGAACCGACAAACAACCTCGATCCGCATAGTCGGGAGGAAATTCTCGGGGCTTTGTCAAGCTACACGGGAGCAGTCGTCCTGGTCAGCCACGATGAAGGAGCAGTCGAGGCTCTGAACCCGGAACGGGTCCTCATTCTTCCCGACGGCATAGAAGACCATTGGAACAAGGAATACCTTGAATTGATCTCACTCTCGTAGGCGTGCGCGGCTCAAGTTGGTGTCATGCTCTCGGTCGAGCACGTCATCCTCAACCGCCTCATCACTTCGACTACGGCGCAACAACATTCTGTTATCCGAAGGTGTGAGTCCCAACCGAATTCGTCGTTCGTTGCGAATGGCGAGTCCAAGTCCCACGAATCCCATGATGGCGAAGAGAATCCACTGGAGGGCATAACTCAAGTGGGGCCCCTCATCGAGTTCCGGTCGAGCGGCAGCAATCGGCATCAGCTCCGCGGGAGGATCCTCAGACGCCAGCAAACCGTACGCACCCGTGATCACGTTGCCGCCAAGAATTTCGTTGATCAGTGGCAGCTCAATCGTCGCAACTGTGCCGTCGGTCGCTCCACGGCCAGCAAGTGACGGCTCAGACGGCTTTACTCTGGCGATGACCAACACTCTTCCGGATGGCGGTGCAGGAGCCTCACTCGCAACAGCCGTCGTCTCGGCCGACGGTATCCAGCCTCGGTCAACCACAAAAGCGCGACCATCGTCAAGAATCAGCGGAGTGAGAACTTCAAATCCGACCTGACCATTCTGCGGGCGACTTCGCACGAGTAGCTGGTTCGCCGTGTCGTAGATGCCAGATGCGCTCACCGGTAACCAGGTGTCAGATGGAAAAAAAGTACCGTCGTTCGGCAGAACATCTTCGATAGGAACCGGTCGTGCGTCGTAGTTCTGATCGATTCGACTAATTTGAACTCGTGCTTCCTCGAGCCGTGCGAACTGCCACATACCCAATGAAACGCAGGCCAAGGCGAAAATCACCGCCGTCGCCAGGTATCCAATCCACCGTCGAGTGAGCAGAATGCTCAGACCACGCGGATACGCAACCGGAGATTCCTCGACTAGCAAGCGGTGACTATTCGTCGCTGGATCCGACACGAACGACTACTCCCGAAGGACCCTCAACAAGTCCTTGGCGCGGGGCAGTCACTGCGTTTGCCAAAATAACGGCAAAGTATGGCAAGAAGATGGCCCCAAGTGCGCACACAATAAGAAGCCAACCCTGGACAAAAAGCATCAAAATACTGCACACCATGCGGATGCCCATGGCAACGGAATACCGGATGGCACGACGGCGACGATCGGCCCCGGGAGAATCAACCAGGGTTGTTACGGACTGCGGTTGTGCCTTCATTTCACACCTCGACGTCTCACGAACAACAATTCATTGGACTTAGCCTACGGCTATGCTTGGCGCGTCACGTCCGTCGCGACGCATTTGGAATTACGCCAGAAGGAGAAAAGTCGGATGACCACTCGAACGGTCTTGATTACCGGAGGAAACCGGGGGATTGGTTTCTCTCTGGCCGAGCAATTCGTTGCAGCGGGCCACCGTGTTGCCGTGACTGCTCGAAATGGCAACGGACCGGCTGGGACACTCACCGTGAAGGCAGATGTCACCGACGGAGAGAGCCTGGACAAGGCATTCGCCGAAGTAGAAGAGAAACTTGGACCAGTAGAAGTCGTCGTAGCTAATGCCGGAATCACTCGCGACACTCTCGTGATGCGAATGACTGACGAAGATTTCGACACCGTCGTCGACACCAATTTGGGTGGGTCTTTCCGTGTCGTCAAACGTGCTACCAAGGGAATGATCAAAGCCCGATTCGGTCGAATCATTCTCATCTCGAGTGTTGTCGGCCTCTATGGATCTGCCGGCCAGGTCAACTATTCTGCTTCCAAGAGCGCCCTGGTTGGAATGGCTCGGTCCCTCACGAGAGAGTTGGGCGCGCGAAACATCACGACAAACGTTGTGGCGCCGGGGTTCATTGAGACCGACATGACAGCCGCGTTACCTGAAGAACAGCAGGCGGAATACAAGCGCAATATTCCTGCCGGGCGGTTCGCCTCACCAGAAGAAGTTGCCAAGGTCTGCGTCTGGCTTGCGTCGGACGACGCCTCCTATATTTCCGGAGCCGTCATTCCCGTCGACGGTGGACTAGGAATGGGGCACTAGCTACCCGCGAAGACCCATGCAATCCAGAACGAGAGACAGATCACGTTTGTGGAGGGCCACATCTGCGTTTTCGATGACGATAGGTTTCGCGTCGAACGCAATTGACAGACCGGCAATGGCCATCATCTTGAGGTCATTGGCGCCGTCTCCGACGGCGACCGTTTCGTCGAGCGACAAACCGAGAAGATCTGCCCATTCGCGGAGCGCATCCGCCTTGGCTTGCGCGTCAACAATGGGCCCCTCAACAAAACCCGTTAGCCGGCCTTCGTTCACTTCTAAACGGTTTGCGCGCCAGAAGTCCAAATCCAACGACGCTGCCAGCGGGTCGAGGATTTCGTGAAAACCGCCACTCACCACGGCCACGGAACCGCCATTCTCGTGAACGACACGGATGAGCTCGGGAACGCCCTTCGTCACCTCAACCTGATTTCGCACCAAATCCAAATGAGATGAAGTCAGTCCACGAAGTGTTGCCACCCGGAGCCGGAGACTCTCGGAAAAATCGATCTCGCCCCGCATTGCGCGTGACGTGACGTCCGCAACAACATCGAGTGTCCCAGCTTGGTAGGCCAGTAGTTCAATGACTTCGTTTTCAATGAGGGTCGAATCCACGTCGAGTACGACCAAGCCATACGATGACGAAGTCCTCCTAGCAGCAAAGGTCATGGCGTAATTCGTTGCCCTTTTCCGACCACGGTAATGCCGGACGGCGTCACCGTAAATCCACGCGCGGCATCATGTTCGTGGTCGACACCGACCCTGGCTCCCGGTTCGACAACGACGTTCTTGTCCAATATTGCGCGCTGGACAACTGCATCGGCTCCCACGTGAACGTGGTCAAAGAGAACAGAGTCCCGA
This sequence comes from Microbacteriaceae bacterium, assembly GCA_049314515.1. GTDB lineage: Bacteria > Actinomycetota > Actinomycetes > Actinomycetales > Microbacteriaceae > RFQD01. The sequence goes on along the minus strand of JBMOEY010000056.1, from coordinate 687 downwards.
ATGACAACGCCGGATTCGGAACGAATCCAGGGTCCGAGCACGCTGCGCTCGACATGCGTGCCGCACAGTATTGAACCCAGCGAAAGGATGGAATCAATCACAACCCCGAGATGCCCACGGTCATCGCGGACGAATTTGGCCGGCGGCGAATTCACGAGCATTGAATAAATTGGCCAGTCGACGTTGTACAGGTTGAAAATTGGGAGTACAGCTATGAGATCTTGATGGGCCTCATAAAAGGAGTCGATGGTTCCCACGTCTCGCCAATAGGCACGATCACGATCCGTCGACCCGGGAACGTCGTTACGTTTGAAGTCGTAAACACTGGCGTCGTTCTGCGACACAAACCAGGGGATGATGTCCCCGCCCATGTCGTGATTCGAGTCAGCACGTTCGCCGTCCTTTTGCACCGCGTCAATGAGCGCATCTGCGTTGAAGACATAGTTTCCCATTGACACGAGCACTTCATTCGGCGCATCTGGAAGTCCCAGTGCATCCGAGGGTTTCTCTCGAAATCGAGAAATCTTTGTGGGGTCGGCATTATCAATTTCGATCACACCGAACTGATCAGCCAATTCGATGGGCTGGCGAATAGCCGCCACAGAAACGCTTCGACCACTGTCGATGTGAGCCTGAATCATCTGAGAGAAGTCCATGCGATAGACGTGATCTGCTCCCACGACGACC
>JBMOEY010000055.1:0-9173 GCA_049314515.1 Microbacteriaceae bacterium | reverse complement strand
CCGTCTTGCCGGTCTGTGACGCCGTGATTTCAGCGAGTCGGCGCTTCATCGAGTTGATGAGCTCGGCTTGCGTTTGAATGTCGCTGGCCGTGCCGCCATAGCCACCGTGTGGCTGGTGAAGGAGAACGCGGGCGTTGGGTGTGATGTAGCGCTTCCCTTTGGTTCCGCTGGTGAGCAGAAGCTGACCCATCGACGCGGCCATTCCGATACCAACCGTGACGATGTCGTTCGGCACGAACTGCATGGTGTCGTAGATTGCCATGCCGGCGGTGATTGAGCCACCGGGTGAGTTGATGTAGAGGAAGATGTCTTTCTTGTCGTCTTCGGCCGCGAGCAGCAGCATTTTCGCGCAAATCTCGTTGGCGTTATCGTCGCGAACTTCAGAACCCAACCAGATGATGCGGTCTTTCAAAAGCCGGTCGAACACGCTGTTCGGCATTGGCATGTCTGCCATGGTGTGCTCCTCACATTGCCTGCCGCCGGAGTCCCGGCGCTGCAGTAATTCGAATCTATCGGTAGGTAATGACCCGAAATCGCCATGTTCGCCGTCGGCTAAGTTGGGTGCATGTCTCCCAGCATTCTCGCTGCACTTGCCGGTGCCGGTTTCGGTTTGTCGCTCATTGTGGCCATTGGTGCGCAGAACGCTTTCGTTCTCCGACAGGGTTTGCGGCGTGAGCACGTCTTCACGGTTGTCGCGATTTGCGCCCTTTCGGATGCGCTACTCATCGTTCTCGGCGTGCTGGGACTGGGCTCGCTGATCGCAGGCTTACCCATTCTGCTCAATATCATCGAAGTCGCCGGCGGTCTCTTTCTGCTCACCTATGGATTCCTCGCTGCCAAACGCGCCGTGAAGCCCGGAGGGCTCACCGCTGACCTGTCGGGCGCACCACTGAAGTGGGGCGCGGCCGTGGTGACGGTGCTCGCTCTCACTTACTTGAATCCGCACGTGTACCTCGATACCGTGTTACTGCTCGGCTCCATTGCCGGAACCTACGGCGTCGACCGCTGGTGGTTCGCCGCCGGAGCCGCGTTCGGCAGTGTTGTGTGGTTCAGCTTGCTCGGCTTCGGTGCGCGCCTCTTGCGTCCGTTGTTTGCGAAGCCCCTTGCCTGGCGCATCCTCGATGCTTTCATTGCGGTCGTGATGTGCGCGATTGGCCTGAGCCTGCTGTGGTCATTCGCACAGCACGTTTTTGGCTTGTCATGAATCACACCCCCGGACTTGGTGGCGAGACCGAGTCCGAGGGTGCAAATTTATGAACCAGTACTACTTCTTCTTGGCCGCCTTCTTGGGCTTCTCGTCGTGAGAGTGGTCGTGGTCGTGGTCATGATCGTGGTCATCTCCACCGAGCTCGACAGCGGGTCCTTGTTCTGACGCCGGGTCGAACGAGAACGGGGTCATGTCCACGGCTTTGCCCTTGGAGTCGACCACCTTGATTCGTCCCAACAGGTAGGCAACCGCTTTGTTACGAGCGACGTCACCGACGAGCGCCTGAATTTGATTGTTTTGCGTGAGCACTTGAGCGAACTCGTTGGGGTCCATGCCGTACTGCATTGCGCCACTCACGATTGCCTGAGTGAGGTCACCTTGGCCCACCGTGATTTTGTTCTTCTCTGCGATGACATCAAGAATGATTTGCTGAGCAAACATCGTGTTGGTCTCCTCGATGACCTCCGCGCGGTGCGCGTCATCTTCGAGACGGCCTTCGCTTTCGAGGTGGCGGTGGACCTCTGCGTCAACGATGCCCTGGGGAACGTCAAACTTGACGTCGGCAACGAGCTTCTGAAGCAGCTTTGTGCGCGCTTCCCGGCTCTGCTGCTGACCTTTCCGACCAATGATCTCCGACTTCAACGTCTCTTTCAGTTCCGCGAGCGTGTCAACGCCGCCGGCAACCTGGGCGAAGTCATCATCAGCTACGGGAAGTTCTCGCTCTTTCACCTGGAGAACGGTCACCGAAATCTGTGCCTGCTCGCCCTCGTGATCTCCTCCGAGGAGCGTTGACTCAAACGTCGTGCTCTCTCCCGCAGTCAGCGTGTCGAGAGCTTCGTCGATGCCGTCGATAAGTTCGCCCGAACCGAGCTCGTACGAAATGTTGCTCGCTGCGTCGATCTGCGTTCCATTGATCGAGGCGACTAAGTCAAGCGACACAAAGTCACCCTTTTTCGCGGGGCGGTCGACGGTGATGAGTGTGCCGAATCGCTCGCGCAGGGCATCCATCTCGGTCAGCAAATCTTCGGCGGAGGCTTCCGCTGCTTCGACTTCAACAGAAATCTTGCTGAAGTCGGGGAGTTTCACTTCGGGCCGCACGTCGACTTCAATCGTGACAACGAGGTCTCCACTGAAGTCCTTTTCGTTGGGAAGTGTCACAACGTCAGCCTCTGGTCGACCCATGGGCACCACGCCGTGCTCATCGGCTGCTTTGCGATAGAAGCCGTCGAGACCTTCGTTCACGGCGTGGTCGAGGACCGCTGCGCGACCCACGCGCTGGTCAATGATGGGGGCGGGAACCTTGCCTTTGCGGAACCCGGGAATCGAAACCTGCTCTGCGATGTGCTCGTACGCGTGCTTGATTGCCGGCTTGAGGTCTTCCTCAGCCACCGTGATGGTGAACTTGGCGCGTGTTGGGCTCAGCGTTTCGACGGACGACTTCACTTGATTCTCGATCTTCCTTGTACGGTCGGGACGTTTGATTGATGGTCGGGGCGACAGGATTCGAACCTGCGACTTCTCGCTCCCAAAGCGAGCGCTCTACCAAGCTGAGCTACGCCCCGGTGTTGTGTCGCATCCCGACTTTGGGATGCGATGACCATGAGATTCGCACGAGGCGAAATGACCTCGTCGAGTCTAACGTATAGACTTTCTCGTGCCGGTCGACCACTTCGTGGCTCCCGGACCCTCTCGGGGATGTAGCTCAATGGTAGAGCCTCAGTCTTCCAAACTGATTACGCGGGTTCGATTCCCGTCATCCCCTCTCAACGAAAAAGCCCCGCCTTTACGGCGGGGCTTTTTCGTTGCAGACGTGGGTGGTCGGGAATCGATGTTTCGGTTCCCTGGGCCCACGCGCAAATCAACCAGCGAACGCGTCAGCGTTTGCTCCCCCGCGCGGGGACATCCCCGACCTCGCGCGTTACCCTTCAGGGATGAGCCCCAACGACGAAGTCCTACTTCGCGTCTTCATTATCGTGTTTCCGATCGTGTCGGGTAGCGCGATTGTGTGGACCGCTCACGCCTGCGCATCCGGTCGCATCAAGCGCAACTGGGCAATCGGTATCCGCCTCCCGTCAACAGTGAAGAGTGAGGATGCGTGGCTCGCGTGTCATCGGCGCGCACAGCGCGCTCTCACCGGCGGCGGCCTCGCAATGATTGCTACGGGCCTGGCGGGAATTCTGCCTCTCGCCCTTCCCGCCGCGATCACGATTGTCGGCGCAGGCGCCCTCACGATGCTCAGCTTCGTGCTGTACGCCGCCGTTGTGGGAGTGCGTGCCGCCCGCGCACTAAACGAGTAACTGCGCCGCGACTCCAACATGCATCGCCGCGATCGAGAGTGCGCGGTCAGTCGTCGCAACCGACCCAGCGAACGCCATCGCCGTGTGAAGCACCACGGCATCGGGCATTTTCAGCCGGGTTTCTTCTCGCAGTCGAGCCATTGGAATTGCGTCGCGTTCACGCATATCTTCGACATCTAGTTCAAGCATCCGCAACGATTCGAGCGCAATAGGCAGTTTGTCTGAGCGAACGGGGTGGACGAGACACTCTGACAGAGTCAACGTCGCCACGCTGAACTGCTCGTCTGCGCGCTCAACCAAAAGCGAGACGACCCGCTCGTGATGCGCATCCGCCGGATTGAGATATGCGATGAGCACACCGGAATCAAGGACAATCACTCGGGCCATTCGGAACGAAGTTCGTCGCGCCAGTTCTCCGGCCAGAGCCCGGGGAGTGAACCAGCACCGGCGCGGACTCCGGCCACCGGCGTGCTGCCGCATCGAGTGCCGCACCACTCACTTCTTTGGCTTGGAGACCGCAGCCAGTTCATCCACTTCACCGGCAACCTGCTTTTGCAGCTTGACGACCTGGTCAAGGATGTGCGTCATCGCCCGGTCTTGCTCCTCGAGATGCTTTTGAATGCGCGCCGCCTCGTCGAGAATCGCGCCGGCATCTTTGTACGTGGCAAGCGAGCGGGCATCCGACGCTTTCGCTTGAATGTTCTGTCCAACAATGATGATGGGGAGCAACACCAGCTGCAGGAACGTTTGCGCAATCCACGCGACGATAATGATGGCGTTTCCGCTCATGATCGCAGCGGGCAGGCTCACGAGAGTGAGTGCCATAAATGCGTAGGCAGCCCACATCGTTCCCACCGATTGCGTAATTCGAAGTCCGATTGCGGCATTAATGCGCTGCAGGCGATGTGAGCGTGGTGGTCGCCGCGGGGCAAGAGGTCACCTCGGTTTTGTCAGCCAAGCTTCACCGTTGACCGGAGTGCTAGCCCGAGCTCGCCCCGGCAGTGATGCCCCGCACGAGTGTGCGCTGAAAGAACAAGAAGATGATGAGCGACGGCAGCGAACCGAGCACTGCACCGGCGGCGACGAGTTGCCCGGGCGCTCCCCCGCGCTGTCCGTAGTCGACCGCAGAGATGGCAATCGGAACGGTGTAACTCGACGAATCGGGAAGCAGGAGAAGTGACAGCAAGTACTCGTTCCAATTGAAGACGTAGAGCAACAGCGCGACCGTCAGCACAGTGGGCAGCATGAGTGGCCACACCACGCGCGTGAGAGTCACCCATCGACCCGCACCATCGATATGTGCGGCATCCACGACGTCGGCCGGAACGTGCCGCATCACGTTGGACAGCAAGAAGGTGGCAAACGCACTGCCGGTGATTCCGAGCGTGAGAATCATGAATCCCTGGTTGCCGTACATGCCGATCATTTTTGAAAAGAGATAGATCGGGAATGCGACCGATTCGAGTGGGAGCAAGAAGATGAGGATGCACACGGCGAGCACCACGCCACGCAACCGGTGCCGACCAATTGATATTGCGTAGGAGACGGGGAACGCGATGACGAGGCTGACGAGGACGGCGCCGACCGAGATGGTCAACGAGTTGAGAATGTTGAGTCCGAAATTGAACGGCGCAACAAAGAACATGCCGAAGTTGATCCATTCGACGCTCGTACCGAATTCAAAGATTCCCGTCGACGCGTACTCGGTGTTGGTTTTCGTGCCTGCGACGATGGCGAGCCAAATCGGAATCACCCACAGCGCCGCAAGCACGAGGACGACGCGCACAAGAATGGGCTGCACGATGTTGCCCGTGACGCGACTCATCGGTTGCTCCTTCGGAGTCGCGTGGAGATTGTCAACACGGTCACCACGGCAACGAGAATCACGAGTGCAAGAACGGTTGATACGGCCGAAGCGAATCCGACGGAGCGACCGCCAAAGAAACTCGTGACCGCGTATGTTGCGGGAGAAATCGTGCTGTCGTAAGGACCCCCGCCGGTCAGGTAATAGACGGGTGCAAAAACTTTCAGTGCCCCAACTCCGAGAAAAACGAGAATCACCGACGTCTCGGGCCACACGGCCGGCCCCGATATGTATCGCAGTCGATGCCACCAGCCCGCCCCATCAAGACTCGCCGCTTCAAGTAGTGCAGGCTCGAGGCGCGAAAAACCCGCGAGATAGACCACGAACGCGAATCCCATTTGCAACCAGAACATAAACGCGCTGAGCACAAGTAGCGCCGGTATGGGCTCAGCAAGCCACGTGACCGAGAGGGAGTCAAGCATCCATAACCAGATAAGACCCGCCACGCTGATGGGGACGATTTGAGGGAGGAAGAACCCGGCACGAGCAAATGGAACGAGCGCCCGGGAGATGGTTCCACGGAATGCTTCATAAACGATGGAAGCCAGAGCGAGCCCGATGAGGGCTGGCAGTAGGGCAAACGGAACGACGTAGAAGAGGGCGTGCGTCCAGGATTCCCAAAACTCTGGTTTGTCGAACAGATGCACGTAGTTATCGAAACCGATCCACTTGGCCGGTCCGTACCCTGGCCACTTAAGAAACGAAATTCCGATGTTCCAGACAAACATCGAGCCGAAGAAGATCACCAGCACAAGAAAGCCGGGATAGAGAAACCAACCGTAACCGCGTCGCTGATGTGTCATGGGTTCCTACAGCGCGAGAAACGTCGGCCGACCTGCGATAAAGGTCGCGCTCACTTCCATCATGCGCAACGTTTCGACGTCGGCGTCGAGAGGGTCGGATTCGATCAGAACGAGATCAGCCACCTCGCCGACGGCGATGCGCGTGCGCGTCGATGCGTCGAGAGCTTCCTGGGCGGAGATGCGCTGTTCAGGGTGCCAGGGTTCTCGACCGTCGCGAGAGCGATGCACAGCCGAGGCAATCGCAAACCACGGGTCGAGCGGAGCAACCGGCGCATCTGAACCGAAAGCGAGAATTCCCCCGTTGTCGAGGATCGTGCGATGAGGAAAGCAAAAATCGTGATGGCCGGCCCACAGGTCCTCGGCGGCGTCTCGGTCGTCCATTGCGTGTTCTGGTTGCATGCTCGCGACAATCCCCGATTTGGCAAGACGCACGGCGTCAGCATGGGTGAGTTGTTGCGCGTGCTCGATGGTGCCCCGCGCTTTTACTTTCTGAAAAGAATCAAGGGCGATCGCATTGGCGTGGTCGCCGATGGCATGCACGGCCAGCTCGATTCCGGCATCCCACGTCTTTGCCATCAATGGCACGAGATCACTCGGTGCGATATTGAGGATGCCGTGCGCGCCGGGCCCGGACATTCCGGAATATGCGTGAAAGCAGTAGGCCGTGCGCGAGCCGAGTGCTCCATCGCTGATGATTTTGTGTCGCCCGAATCGTAAGAGTCCGTGCGTGGAAGCGATGACATCACCCGTGCGCAATCCGGCCTCGATTGCTCGGTCGAGATCTTCGGTGTAGACGTTTGCGTCTACACGCAACAGGTCGTTTCCCGCCGCAATTCGACGCCGCCAGGAATCCAGCGTCCAGGCAAATTCGAGGTCAACGATGCCGACGACACCACGCGCGGCGGCCAACTGCGCCGCATGCAAAACGGCAGCATCGTGCTCAGGCTGGTTCGAATCGTGAATGGCGATCTCAACCCGGAACGCGTCGTATTCGACAAGATATCCGTCGACGTGGTTGTCGTAGCCGTATTTCTTCAGTCCCGCGGTGTTGAGCCAGACGCTGTGCCTATCGGCGGAAATCAATGCAACGGAACGATCACCGGTAACAGCGTCAAGAATTGCAAAATGCGGGCGCTCGCTCCATTGGCTCGGGCGAAAATCTCGCCCGATGAGGTCACCGTCGTGGTCGCGCATCCATCGTCCGACGAAATCCGCCATGTCGGCCGCCGATTCGATGTGTGACACGTCCGCTTGCGTGAGTGTGAGAGCCCAGTTGGTGAAGTGGGTGTGGTTATCCCACAAGCCCGGAATGACGTATCGGCCTCCCGCGTCGATGATCTCGGCGTCGACGCTCGCGCCTTCAGAGCGACGCGCGGGGATAGTGATGGCCGTTGTAGAACCAACGAACTCGATGTCGGAGATTTTGCCGGCGTCATTGATGTGAATATTGACAATGCTTCCGAGAAGCCCCCTATCGCCCGGAATGCGGGCGTTGGCAATCGTCGTCGACATGGCTCAAGTCTGGCATGAGGGGCACCAGTACAACTTGCGGTTTTGCATCTCGGCGAGCGCGATGTTCGTGCCACAAACGCGGCAGGGAAGACCTTCCCGCTTGTAAACCCAGTGGCGCTCGTCGCGACGTGCCATGGCAGCACGCCACTGATCGGGAGTGAGGTCATCCATCGTCATCATTTGGCCAGTGTCGATACCGATGCGTAACAGCATGACCCAGTCTCGCCACAGCTGTTGAGCCTCGTCACGGGTAATCGTGGTGCCGGCCCGGTACGGGTCGATGCCCGCGCGGAACAGCATTTCGGCCCGATAAACGTTGCCGATTCCGGCGACAACAGATTGGTCCATGAGCAATTGCCCGACCGGCACGATTCGCTTACGGAGTGCGGTAACAAACTTTTCCTCAGCCGCTTCGGATGCATCGTGCTGAGGGTCAGGACCCAACCGGTCGATGACTGTGGCGACTTCGGCTTCGGTCAGAATTTCGCACGCGGTCGGACCGCGCAAGTCGGCGCACACGCTGGGGGTTAACAACCTCAGGCGCACCGCACCGACGGGCTCGGGAGGAAAAACGTCGTTGGCGATCGACAGTTTGCTTTGCTCGGACATTCTCATGCGAGCCAGACGGGGCGCTCCAATTGACGTGAGTGAATTCTCGCCCGCGGTATCTAATACCGTGCCACGTTGGTTGGTCTGTCCCATACGCCCATTGGCCGACGCAATGGTTGAGTCGACGACGAGACCGCCGGAAAAGTCCCATGCGCCGTAAATGCCGAGATGCACCCGCAGCCACTCCCCCCGATCGAACTGCGCGAACATCTGTTTTCCAATGGCGAAGACGTCGGTCATCGACTGGCCAGACAACAACGCAGCACCGTCGGCGAATCGTCCTTGCGGAGACGTTGCTATCAACGGCACGCCACAGAAGTTCGCACGAAACTGTCGTGCGATGCGGTGGACCGAATGCCCCTCCGGCACTTACTTATCGACACCCTTGCCGGCAACGTCGCCGGTCGTCTCATATTCGCTCAGCTGTGCAATGCGACGCGCGTGACGCTCGTCGCCAGAAAACGGTTCGGCGATGAACGCATCGACGAACGACGCTGCTTCGTCAAACGAGTGTTGACGCGCACCGATCGAAATGACATTGGCGTCGTTGTGCTCACGGGCAAGCTTGGCCGTTGCGATACTCCAGACCAGTGCAGCACGGATGCCCAATACTTTGTTCGCCGCAATCTGCTCACCATTGCCGGATCCACCGAAAACCACGCCAAGTGCGTCGATGCCCGCTGCCTGGTCACGGGACGTCGCGAGCGCAGCGTTGATGCAGAACGCGGGATAGTCGTCGAGCGCGTCATACTCGGTTGGTCCGTGGTCAACCACCTCATGTCCCGCCGCAGCGAGGTAAGCCTGAAGCTGCTGGCTGAACTCAAGACCGGCATGGTCGGTCGCCACATGGATTCGCATACTCAGGATTTTAGGGCGATTAG